>JAIRSX010000022.1 GCA_031255235.1 Rickettsiales bacterium | reverse complement strand
TAGAAACACTTAATGTATTTTTGAAAATTAAAATAAATAATCTATAATAGTGAAGGATGTTTGTTCTTATTAAAGATAACCTTAGGATATTCAGGGAATATATTTCTTGTTTTTTGTTCATTGTGCTTTTTACGTTCGGTATTGCAGGAAATGCCTTTGCTTTGAAGGATATGGCGACTGAACAAATTTATGATCCCAAAGATTTGGGTGGGGGATCATATTTATTTGGTGAAACTAAAATGCCGAATTTAATGTATATGCCATATTTTGGTATTGGTGATTCTGCTTTTTTTAATGGTGATATGACAATAGAGATCGCATCTCCTTTTTGTGTTGCTTATGCTGCTGCTTTTTTGGTTGCCATGAATGTTGGAAATTTAGAAGTTAAATTTGCTGCGGTTCTTACTCTGGTTGCATTAGTTTCCATAATATATGGAATTGCTTTCAGTAAACTTAAGGATTTGGAATTGTGTGGTGCCGATTGGTTGGTATGGGGATATGAAACTAATGAAAGCATTGCCATCAGTAATATAAATAAGTATTATCCAACTTTTGGTGCCCACAGAGGCTCTTGGGCCTGGATATCTGAAAAATGTGTTAAGAATTTAGATGACTGTATTGCATGGTGTAATAAGCGGGGGATAAAACTAGGGGGTGCAATGAACTCTGGTAAAGTTATACACATGAATTGTGAGGTTGATGGGACATGTCTTACGGAGGGTGGTGGATCGCTTGCACCGTGTTATTTATATACTGAGTTTTTAAATGAAAATGGAACTATGAGAGATTATCTCGATATGAGAGATAAATTATATAGACAATATTATTACGGTGGAGTTGAAATCAGGAGTGATGTATGTGTTGATCCAAGAATAGAAGCGAAAACATATGATGTTAATAATGGTTATGGGAAGGATAATTATAAAGAGAATGGATTTCCGAAGCAGTTGTATTATTTTAGAGGAACGGAGACACCAAATTATGCATGTGATAGATTCTTGGTTGATAAATTGGATCCTAAATATGACAATATGTCAGTCGATAGTCCGTCTCATCCTTATCAATGCTGTGTGAATGAAAGTAGAAGAAAGGTGTGTGTTTATGACCATAGAAACACGCCTGTTGCTGGTTCTGCTGGTTCTGATACACCTGCGAAATTCTGTGATATCGGTAATACTCTTTGTTCTATAAATGGGATTATTTTACAACTTACGCCCGGTACCGGTGTTGATAAATATTGTGTTAGTACGTGGTCATTGTGTCCTTATAACTTTAATCTACAAAAAGGAAGTGAAAAAAGGTTGGAATTTGAGTTTGAAGTAAGTACAAGTAATAATACTTTAACTGTCAATGATCCTTGTCAGTCTAAAATTAAAGTCGGCGACGAGGAACAAGTAGAAACTTTATCGTGTAAAGGGCAACCGAAAAATTTTTATCAGTTAGACAGACATTGTGTTTATTTGTCTCCCGCAGATACCAATCTTGATGAAGCTGAAACGTATTCTCCTTATTTTGACAAGGCATGTATAAATATGGTTGGCAGTTCTCACAATACTGTTTCGTATTCCACATATAGTGGTTATAGGAGAGCATCAGGTAGATATTCATCATCATTCTCTGCTCCATTGGTTGAGTGTTTTACTGAAACTTTCAAAAATGCTCTCAATAATGTCGCTGGACACACAAGATGTAACGATCCAAATGAAATACCCGGTGATGACGAAAGTTGTGTGAGTGGGGCTGTTTTTATAAAAGGAGAGAGATTTGATGAGACTGGAACATATACGTCTCCGATTGCTAAACTTTTAAAACTTCTTAGAACCTTGATACTGGATGCCATGGTGATCATGCTTATGTTGTATGGTCTAAAAGTTCTTATGGACATGGGTAAATTTGAAATGAGGGACTTATACATAATGATGATAAAAATAACAATTGTTTTAGGGTTTTCGTATGATATATTTTGGTCTAGACAATTGTCTCAAATGGTGTATACTTTCTCTGACTGGATAACAAGTAATGTGACAAAGGTAACAATAGACACAGATACCGATCTTCGTGGAAATTTAATTAGAAGTGACGGTTGTTATTTTGGTAATGTTGCTGATTTGATTGGTAGTTTAGATGAATGGAAACTTCAGGAAATTCCTAACAATAACTATGCATCTTATCCAAGTGGTAGAAAATATGTAATGTTTTTTGATACATTGGATTGTAAAGTTTCTAAATGGTTAGGCATGAGTATGCTTGGCAATACCTCAAAAATAATTAAGATGGTGGCGATGACATTTATATTCCCTTTTAATTTGGGTTTATTTATGCTTGTTGGTTCCTTGGTTTTTGTGTTTTTTGTCGTAAACTTTATAATAAAGGCGGTTTATTCTTTTGTGGGGGCATCAATGTCATTGTTTATGTATATGTATTTATCTCCTCTTATGATACCATGTATTTTATTCAAAAAAACGAAGCCATTCTTTGATGCTTGGGTTAAAAGTATTGTTAGTAATATTATAACTCCTATTGTCTTATTTATCTTTTTGTCAATGTCGCTTGCCATTATAGATCAATATTTGCTTGGGGAGGCTGTTTATGTCGGTTCTGGTAGGGATAAGCAACTTATGTGTGGTTATGCTTGTTTTCAAAAAAGGGTTAGTGGATATGACGGTGGTACCGGTTATTTAGAGACAAGGAGAATGCTGATAGATCATGTTGACTCTCGGGATATTAATAGTGACAGCTTCAAAGAAAAACAAAATGCTTGTTACAATGTTGCGGATGGTGGAACAGAATGGGTTGATTTGAAAGAAAACAGTTTTATGTGTTTTATGAATGAACTAAACGCTCATCCATTTTCACCGTTACAAGCGCTCGGTGTCTTTATTACACAACTTGGTGATGTGAAAAGTAGTGACTTAGCGATGATTGTTCGTTGTGCCTTTTTGTTGTTGATTTTAAATGCCGTATTAACTTCATTGCCTTCTGTTTCGAGAGCATTGGTTGATAGTAATGATATGGCTACTTCTACAATAAGATCGGATCCATTTGACTTAGCATTAAAAGCATACAAGATGGCAAATACAGCTAAAAGGATTAGTAAGCAAACGGCTGATGGTCTACGTAATAAGTTAATTGCACGTCCTGCTGGAAAGGTGCGAGACGCTTTTCGGAATCATAGTGTTGATGAAGCATTACAACATGGAGAAGATGGAAAGGCTCCAAAGAAAGATGAATCTGGTGGAGGTGAGGCACCTGGTGGATCGGATAATGATGGTGGCGGTGGTTCATCATCAGAAGGTGGTGGTAATGCGGCATCATCAAATGGAGGCAGTGATTCGTCTAATGGTGGGGGGGGAGGCGATGCTCCATCACCACAGCCAGCACCAACACCGGCACCAACACCAGAAAATGGAGGGTAATGCTTGAATTAGATGGATGGTTGAATGTTTATAAACCTAAAAGTTTTTCGTCAGCAGGTATTGTATCAATCTTAAAAAGGAAATTGCGGGTTAAAAAGATGGGGCATGGTGGAACTTTGGACCCATTGGCAGTTGGTGTTTTGCCAATCTGTATAGGTAAGGCAACAAAACAGACAGAATTGGTTATGAATTGCCACAAAGAATATTTGTTTAACATTAAATTTGGAATCAAAAAAAGTACTGCAGATGAAGAAGGTGAGATTATTGAAACAAGTGATTTTATACCAAAAGAGGGGGAAATTTTAAAACGGATTCCAGAATTCGTTGGGATTATAAAACAAACTCCTCCAGCCTTTTCGGCAATAAAAGTAAATGGTAAAAGAGCATATCAATTGGCAAGGGAAGGTAAAAGTTTTGTTTTAAAAGAAAGAGATGTGGAGATTCTAGATCTAATATTTAAAGGATGGGTAGCATCAAATGAAATACAACTTTTAGTGAAATGTGGTAAGGGATTTTATGTTAGGAGTTTCAGTGAAGACTTTGCGAAATCTCTTGGTGCATTGGGTTATACTTCTTATTTGGAAAGGGTTTCTGTAGGAATTTTTAAAAAAGAATCTGCTTTGGAAATTGATAATATCAGAATAGAAGATATAAAACAGATATCGGTTGATGAAAATAACTTATATTTGAACTGTCAGTGACCTTATCAAACTCCAAGATATTTTTCGAAAAACATATGAAGTTTTTCTAATACGATCATTTTTTTCTTTCCACGTGCAGCACCGAATCCGATTTGTTGTGGTAAAATTTTTGCAAAATCTGTACCTGTTGGTTTTATCTCACCGGCATTAAAGGAATTATCTATAAATTTACGTGTACGCTCTGGTTCCAATCCTTCTTCCTCTATAATTTTGTCTAAATCTTGCTTACGGCTATCATTTGCAAATATATGCCAATCTTTATCAACATTTGTATCCGTATTTAATGTGTTTATAAATCTTTCAATCAGTTCTTTTTTGCTACGTAACTCAACACTGGCATTTATAGCTTTGTCAATCGTTGTTAAAATCTCTTTATCTTTCATTTTGGATTTATGATATTTTGCTACAAGTTGTAGAATATAGTCAATATTTATTGTAACTTGTTTTACTAATTCCATTTCAAAAACAATATCGTCGTTTATAACTTCTTTATCGGTATATTTGTCCTTTCGTAACTTATCATAAAGATCAAGATATGTGCTTTGATAATCTTGAAAATCTCGTTCGGTCAAAATCTCACATCCCAAAAAATCATCAAAAGCTGATAATATATTCTTAATACGCAAAATTGCACCATACAGGCTGATAAATTCTTTTTCCTCTGCCTCGCCGACAATGTGCACCGGTAATGGAAACTTGTCACGCAATTCGTTAATCAATTCTATATATCCGTTTTGATGTTCCCCGTCTTTTTCCCAACCATTATAATAGTCGTCATAGGATTTCAATAGGACGATTCCATTGGCTTCGCGGTTACCAAAAATCCCAATTGCTTCATTTGTGGCTTCCTCCAAATCACGAAAGCAAACAATATTTCCAAAGGTCTTTACAGAATTTAATATGCGATTTGTACGTGAAAACGCCTGTAATAACCCATGATGGCGTAAATTTTTGTCAACCCATAGGGTATTTAATGTTGTTGCATCAAATCCAGTTAGGAACATGTTGACAACAATTAATAAATCAATTTCACGATTTTTCACTCGCTCAGACAAATCTTTATAATATTTTTGAAAGTCATCCCCGCTAGTCTTAAAACTACCAGGAAAAATCTTATTGTAACCTGCAATGGCTTCATCCAAGAAATCACGTGAGATTTTATCCAGATTACTGGTATCAAAATCTTCATCCATTAAAGTACCATCATCACTTTCCGCATCATTTGCACCAAAAATATAAATTAGTGCAATTTTCAATTTCTTATTGTTTGGCAACTTTTCTTGTTGTTTCATAAATTCTGTATAATATTTCTTTGCAGATTCAATGGAACTCACGGCAAATATGGAATTAAAACCAAACATCCGTTTATCCTTCAAAAGATAATGTTCGTTTCGTTTTGTTTTTTGATCGAAATGTTCTAAAATATAGGTAACAACTTGTGTAATTCGTTTCGGATCGTTGGCAACTTTTTCAATATCAATTGCATGAACCTGCTTATCTGTAACTTCGTCTCTCATTTTCAAAGTATTGATATAATCTATACGAAATGGCAAGACGTTCTCATCATTTATTGCATCTACGATTGTGTAAGTGTGTAATTTCTGTCCAAATGCTTGTTCTGTGGTTTTCAGTTGTGGGTTGCCACCTCCAATTGTATTCGCTGCAAATATTGGTGTACCAGTAAATCCAAAAATATGATATTTCTTAAACGATTTTATTATTTTTGTATGCATATTGCCGAATTGCGACCGATGGCACTCGTCAAAAATAAGAATAACATGTTTACTAAAAATTTCTGCATTCTTATTTTTTGTTATAAATCTATCTAATTTTTGAATTGTTGTGATAACAATTGGAGTATTTTCTTTTCCGCTTTTAAGTATTGCATTATTAGGTTTTATTAATTGTTCTTCCAATACGCTTGTACTTGTGTTGCCGTTTGCTGAACCTTCAGCAAATTTGTCGTATTCCTTCATGGTTTGATAATCCAGATCTTTTCTATCCACAACAAATAGAACTTTATCAATATTTGGTAGGTTGCTGGCAATTTGGGCAGTTTTAAATGAAGTCAATGTTTTCCCCGAACCGGTAGTATGCCACACATATCCACCTGCATCAATTGTTCCTAACTGGTGATGATTTGTCGCCATTGCGATTTTGTTTAGAATCTGTTCAGTTGCAGCAATTTGATATGGACGCATAACCAATAATAGATGATCGGAGGTAAATACGCAGTATTTAGTCAAAATTGATAGAATACTATGTTTAGAAAAGAAAGTCTTCGCAAAATCGGTCAAATCGGTAATTCTTTTATTTTTTCTGTCCGCCCACCAAGACGTAAATTCAAAAGAATTGCTAGTTTTCTTTTTGTTGGTGTGACCACCTGTTTCGTCAATATGTTTTTTACGTGTGGTGTTGGAGTAATATTTTGTATGCGTTCCGTTAGAAATCACAAATAACTGAACGAACTCAAATAATCCAGAATCCGCCCAGAAAGAATCACGTTGATATCTATTGATTTGATTGAATGCTTCACGAATTACAACGCCATGCCGTTTAAGTTCAATATGTACTAATGGTAGACCATTTACTAAAACAGATACATCATAGCGATTGGGATGGTTTCCAGTATCAGTTTCATATTGATTAATAATCTGTAAATGATTTTTGTGAATATTATCTTTGTCAATGATGCGAATGTTTTTTGTGTCACCAGAATCAATAGATAAGTTATAGATATAATCCTCTTGAATTTTTGTTGTTTTTTGCTCAATTGAGTCGTTTTTGTTGGCAGCATAATCGTCCATAAATTTTTTCCACTCGGAATCACTAAAATTGTAATTGTTTAAACGTGAAATTTGTCTACGAAGATTGGATAATAAATCATTGTTGTTTTTGATAGGTAAATATTCGTAACCATTTGATTGCAAGATATGAATAAACTCGGCTTCCAATTCCGCTTCAGACTTGTACTTCTTTGCATTTGTGGTTGTTGATACATATTCAGCAACAACTGTGCTGTTTGGATTTTCTGCAATAATATTATTTTGTATTGTCATTCTGAAATCTCCGAAAAGTTTAAAAGTTTGTTACGATAATATTCGTATTGTTGATGACGGGAGGAGATTTCTGCGGGCAACCCAGCGGAAAGGTCATTGACCAGCGCATCGAATTTATCTAAAGTTTTTGCAATTTCTTGTTGTATAGATAGTGGAGGAATAGGGATTTTTATTTTACCAAATAGCTTTTTTGATATATTGAATCTAGTTACCCCGCTAGCACTTTTTCCTATTTCTTCTCTAATTTTTTTACTGCGAAAGAGATATTTGCAAAAATTGGGATCGAATAATGTCTTATTATGAAAACGAAGACCAAAACAAAAACTATTCAAATATATTGATTCGTCAGTTTTAATTGCAAAAACCGAAGACATACCGCATTCGTCAGATGTTTCTGATGAGCCAGTGAAAAGAATATCACCATATTCAAGTTTTGTTTGTTTCTCATTTTCACGAATTTTCACAAAAGTATTAATATTTGTGTTAACTGCAATATTGGAATAAACATTCATATAAGTCACAAATCTTGCATTTCCGTTCGTAAAATCTGACTTACTTTTTCCAGTCAAACCACCAAATAAATCAGCAATATCCTCCAACTTCACAATCTTGTAATCTTCATGCGGTTTTGATAAAGTTTCGCAAACATATATCGGTGTGATGGCCTCTCTCTCTCTCTCTCTCTCTCTCTCTCTCTCTCTCTCTCTCTCTCTCTCTCTCTCTCTATGATTCTGCCATTTTGATTAAACGAAAGGAGGGAGTCGCGGTAATAGTGATATTGCTTTTTTCTTGCTTCCAATTCTGCTTCCAATTCTGCTTCCAATTCTGTAAATTTGTCTAAAGTTTTTGCAATTTCTTGTTGTACTTTAATTGGTGGAAGTGGAATATAAAAATTTTGTAAAGTAGACAAAACTATATATGTCATTGCTGCTTCATTTTTATTTTTGTCAAGATAACCATGTAAGTTATTTTTTAGCGAAAAATATAAAAAACGAACTTCGATACCTTCAACAAAATCTGTCAAAACATAAGTACGTTGATATGCTTCAAATTTACCTTTGTAATACTTTATATCACCAACATTAGCATTACCGGCAATTAGCAACGCTTCCTTGTCCCAACGATATCTGTCAATATAGGAAATCTCTCTGGCTGTAGTAAAAAATGGATATTTCCCGCATTCTACTGCAGCGTTAGCGTTGAGTTTTCCAGTTTCAATTTTACAAACATCCTCTAATCTCCTAAACTCCACACCGTTTGGACACAATTCGGATATCAATTGTTCTATTTTACTCATTTATTACCTCCTATGATAATTTCCCAATGTCCGCCTTTGTCAGATCCAATGCGACGGATTCTATTTTCTTTTTTTAATTTGTCCAAATTCCATTTTACACCATCAGTAGTCAGACCTATAATTTGCGCTAACTCTGTTCGTGTTACCATTGGATTTTGTGTCAATACTTCCAGTATTTTCTGGGTAGTTTTCTGGGTAGTTGCGTCAATGTATAAAAGTTTACTATCCAATACATTTTCTCCGCTCAATAACAGATTATCAAAGAAACTATTCAAAAAGTCATAATTATATTCAATGTTACATTCTAAATTTTGATAATTGGCACGAACTAAAGCATTACGAAAGTATTTCGTATTGTCCACAAATAACTTATGATCAATTTTAAATCCTTGTGCTTGTAAATATTTTATGATAAAGATCGTGGTTGTACGCGTATTGCCTTCACCAAATGGATGAATTTGCCAAATACCAGACATAAATTTTGTAATATGTTCAACTTTCTCACATTTAGAAAGTCCGGCATATTTAAATGATTTTTCTTGTCTAAAATCATAATCCAATGTTTCATTGATACTATCAGCACGTCCATAATCAACTGACTTTCCATTTAATATAGGTTCTTCCTTTTTTATATCATAATCTCTGATATGTCCCGCAATTTTTGGTGATAAAATACCGGTAAATAAGTATTTGTGAATCGTAATCAATTCCACGGGACTAAATGAAAACGATGGTTTACTTAATAGTTTATTTATTCGTGAAGACACTTCGTCCGCTTCTTTCTTTCCCTTTTCTATATCTGTTTTTGGTGGATTTTTTTTATAATAAGTTCTGATTTCTTCCACAACTTCATCAGCAGAAATCTTACCATCTATATTTTTCTTAGCGATTTCAACTAAATATTTTGATGGAGTTAGTCCGTCAACCTGTTGTAAACCAATCGCAGCCTGCCAATTTTCTATTCGTTGTTGTGCCGAAGGTTCGCCAATTTTTTCATACTCGCCGAAATTACTCATTTTGTACCACCTTGTTTGTCTTCTATATCTGCAATTATTTCATCGATTTCTGAACGTAATTTATTTTCATGTTCAACAATTTTGGCAATATGGGCGTTTAGTTCAATGATATTTACAACTTCACGTGTATCACGTTGAGAAACAAAACTGCCAACTTTTATATCGTAATTGTTGTCGGCAATCTTTTCATTATCAACTAATGCAGAAAAATATTCAATCTCGGAACGGTTAACAAAACAATCGTAAATCTTTTGTATGTTTGCATCGGTAAGTTTATTTTTTGCTGTACTGCGGACAAACTCTGTACTTGCGTCAATAAATAATGTTTTATTATCCATTTTGTTTTTACGCAAAACTAAAATACAAGTTGCTATTGATGTTCCGAAAAATAGATCTGATGGTAATTGTATTACACAATCAAGAAAGTTACTATCTATTAGATATTTTCTAATTTTCTGTTCTGCACCACCACGATATAATACACCAGGAAACTCAACAATTGTGGCGGTGCCATTTGTGGATAACCATGATAGACAATGCATAATAAATGCCATGTCTGCTTTAGATTTTGGTGCCAAAACCCCTGCTGGTGTGAATCTTGGATCGTTTATTAGAAGCGGATTATCGTCTCCATCCCACTTTATGGAATAAGGTGGATTACTAACTATTGCCTCAAAAGGTTCATCGTCCCAATGTCTCGGATCGGTTAGTGTGTTACCATGTGCGATATTAAATTTATCGTAATTTATGTCATGTAAAAACATATTCATGCGACATAGATTATATGTGGTTGAGTTTATCTCCTGCCCGAAAAAACCATTGTGAACATTTTCTTTACCTAAAACTTTTGCAAATTTTAATAATAGAGAGCCAGAACCACAGGCAGGATCGTAAACTTTATTAACCTCTGTTTTTCCAGCAACTGAAATTTTTGTTAATAGTTCCGATACCTCCTGTGGAGTAAAAAACTCACCACCAGATTTCCCGGCTTCTGCTGCATACATTGACATCAAATATTCGTATGCATCGCCAAACATATCTATGGTGTTATCTTTAAAATCGCCTAGTGAAAAACTACCAATTGTATTCATTAATTTTACAAGGACACGATTACGTTCTATTACGGTTGCTCCCAACTGATTACTATTCACATTCAAGTCCTCAAACAGACCTTTTAGATTATCGGCGGAAGCTTCTATATTCTTAAATACGGATTCTAACGTTTCATTTAAATTCATGTCAAGTGAAGCACGTTTGCAGACATTATCAAATAATTCGCTAGGATAAATGAAAAAACCTTTTTCATCCAGAAGGTTTTCACGCCAATGTTCCATTTCTGGATCTGTATCATCTTTATTAGCATAATCAAAATCACTATATCCAGATGAATTTTGTATTTTGTTTATATATGCAGTAAGATTTTGTGAAATATAACGATAAAATAACATACCAAGAACATAGTTCATAAATGTAAAGCCACCGACAGCACCACCATGTGTTAAATCACAGGCCGCTTTCCAGATGGTTGAAAATAATTTATTACGTTCTGATTCTTTTTTATTGTTATCAATATTGTTAACTTTCTGTTCCATAATTAAATTTATTTCCTTTAAGTGGGATTAAGACATAAGGCGCACTATAAGTCAAAAAAAATAACAAATTGAATATTCTATGATAGTGTCACTATTTATTTAGTGAAAACAGCCACTTTTATATATTTTTTGACTTTTCTTGTATTTTTTGTTAAAATTTAAGCGATTTTTTAATTCATTATTTGAATTTTAGAATCTGTTTGTTAAAAGATAAAAAATCCACCTCCCGAAAGGAAAGGTGGGTTTTTTATTTTTGCTTTTTTTTAGTTCTTATGAACGATATTATCGTTACTCGTCTTTTTCCTTTTTCTTTCTTGTTATTTTTTTAACTTCCAAAATCTCGCCTTTATCAGTGCCTTCTTTTTCCTTGCTTTTATCTTTTTCTTTATCTTTTTCTAACTCTTTCTTAATTTCCTCTTTTTTTTCCTCAATTTCTTTATCAACGGTAGCGTCAGTTAATTCTGCAAATGGATCTTTAAAATTTGCTCTAATTTTGGATTCAATTTCTTGTAATAAATCCAAATTTTTCCCCAAAAATTCTTTTACATTTTCTCTGCCTTGTCCTAACCTTTGACTATTGTAAGAATAAAACGAACCGGATTTTTCAATGATATCCATATTGATACCCAAATCAAGAATTTCACCAATTCTCGATATACCCTCTCCATACAATATTTCAACTTTGGCGGTTCTAAATGGGGGTGCAACTTTATTCTTAACAACTTTAATCGTTGTTTCGTTACCAAGGGCGTCTTCCTCTGTTCCTTTTTTAATCTGGGCTCCTCGTCTGATATCCAATCTAACTGAGGCGTAAAACTTAAGGGCATTACCACCGGTTGTAGTTTCAGGAGACCCAAACATAACACCGATTTTCATTCTTATTTGATTAATAAAAAAAACGGTGCAATTTGTTTTGGAAATAGAACCTGTAAGTTTTCTCAATGCTTTTGACATTAATCTTGCTTGGAGACCCATTTGATTGTCTTCCATTGCTCCTTCTAATTCTACTTTTGGTACAAGGGCGGCAACAGAGTCAACGATTATAACATCAACAGCACCACTTCTTACGAGGGTATCGGCAATCTCAAGTGCTTCTTCACCACTACTTGGTTGAGATATAATCAAATCGTTTATGTTTACTTTTAATTTTTTAGCATATATGGGATCAAAAGCATGTTCGGCATCAATGAAAGCGCAAGTCAAACCAAGTTTTTGTGCCTCGGCAACAGCATGTATAGTCAAAGTTGTTTTACCGGAAGATTCTGGACCGTAAATCTCAATGATCCTTCCTCGTGGATAACCGCCAACACCAAGAGCATTATCCAAAAGTAAAGAGCCAGATGGAATAATTTGAACTTTTTCGACCGGTTTTTCACCGAGCAACATTATAGAACCCTTGCCAAACTGTTTATCAATTTGTTGTAGGGCAATCTCTAACGCTTTTTTTTTGTCAGCAAGCATACTCACATCCTCTCTGTATTATAATAAGTAGTATATGTAAAATGTTATAGGAATTTGTCAATTTTATTTTTGAATTTGTATATCCTGTTGACATCACCCCTCACAAACAAAATTAAATTGACTTTATTATTTACATATACTACATAGCAAGCGTACTAATAGTGTTATGAACTTCTTTAAAGCGTTCTTTGCTACTTCTGGTGGAACTTTATTATCAAAAATCAGTGGATTCGTCCGAGACATTTTTATAGCAAAATATCTTGGTAGTGGTTTCTTTAGCGATGTCTTTTTTATGGCTTTCAAGATACCAAATTTTTTCAGAAAAATAACTGCCGAGGGCGCTATGAGTTCTGCTTTTATTCCAATGTTTTCGAATGGTGTAAATGTCTATGGTAGAAAAAGAATGACATATTTTGCGAGAAACATTTTCTCAATTTTGCTATATGCTTTACTCTTTTTTGTTATTTTTGCTGAATTATTCATGCCGCAGTTTGTGTCTCTGTTTGCTTTCGGTTATCAAAATGAAAAATTAAAATTTACAATTTTACTCACAAAAATATCATTTCCTTACTTAATTTTTATATCGTTAGTTGCCCTAATGACTGGTATATTAAACACTTTCGGAAAATTTTTTATGACTGCCGCTTTACCTTTGGTTATGAATTTGACAATAGTCGCTTTCATAATAATGGGAACAAAATTAAATCAAAATTCCATTAGCATTTTAGCATCTTTTGGTGTTCTTTTTGCTGGTCTGTTTCAATTTGTGCTTATATACTTTTTTACCATAAAAGAAAAGATTTATCTTTTTCCGATAAAGCCCCATTTTTCTTATCAAACCAAAAGATTTTTTAAAAATTTTTTGCATACTTTTTTAGCAAGTGGTGTTGTTCAAATAAATTCGTTAGTAAGTTCTATGATCGCTACAGTAATTCCTGGTGCTGTATCTTTACTATATTATAGCGATAGAATTTCACAATTGCCACTATCACTGATAGGTACGGCAATTTCTGTTAGTGTTCTACCATCTTTATCAAAAGCATTAGGAAAAAAAGATAGAGATGAGTCACAGCTTTTGCAGGAAACATCTTTTTTCTTTGCTTTGTTTTTAGGAATTCCAATAGCAGTTGCTTTGTTTATTTTATCTACACCTATTACGGCGTTGATTTTTGAGAGAGGACAATTTAGCACAATTGACACAGTCAATGTGGCTTCAATCATTAGAATCTACTCCATGGCAATTCCTTTTTATATTCTATCAAAGATTTTAGAGGCAATTTTTTATGCTCAAAAAGATACCGTAACACCATATCGTATTGCTCTTTTAAATTTATTATTGAATATTGTTTTTAGTGCTATCTTTATAGTCTTATTTGAAACAAAAGGAATTGCAATGGCATCCGTTTTAACCAGTGTTTTTTGCACGTTCTTATTTTTTATAAAACTCATTAAAAAGAGAATGTTTGTGATTACTGACAATATTTACCTTAAATTTTTAAAAATCATTTACATTGCTATTCTTACTGGTCTTATTATGTTTTTAGTTGGAATGTTAATGGAAAGACTTAGATTAAATGACTTTTGGAATATATTTTTTACTGGTGGCATTGGAGCAAGTTTTTACCTTGTTGCATCTCAGTTATTAGGAGTTGTAAATATATTGGAATTATTGATATTTCTTAGAAAGAAAAGATAAATCATTCTTTAAGTTTTTGATTTTTTAAAAAACACATATTACCATTACGATACTAAAATGTTTAAAAAGCCTGAATTACTTGTACCAGCTGGTTCGTTGATTAGTTTAAAAACTGCTCTTTATTATGGTGCTGATGCTGTTTTTTGTGGTATTCCAGCTTTATCTTTAAGGGCGAATTCAAAATTCACAATGGATGATGTAATCGAAGGAGTTGAATATGCTCATGAAAAAGGAAAAAAAGTTTATTTAACTTTAAATCTAATTGCTCACAATAAAGATATACAAAAACTTCCTGAATATATTGAAGTTTTAAAACAAATAAAACCAGACGGTGCTATAGTTGCCGATCCAGCAATTTTTGAAATTATTAAAAGGGAATTGCCAGACTTAAATTTACATGTTTCTGTTCAATCAAATGTAACATCTTGGTTGGGAGTTAAATTTTGGGAAAAGATGGGGGCTAAAATGTGCATATTATCCAGAGAATTAAGTTTTGACGAAATTAGGGAAATAAGGGCAAAATGTCCAGGTATAAAACTTGAAACTTTTATTCATGGTTCTATGTGCATGTCCTATTCCGGCAGATGTCTTTTATCAAATTATTTTACTGGACGTGGTGCCAATCAAGGTAAATGTGCTCATTCTTGTCGTTGGAATTACAAAGTTCACCTGAAATTAAAGGACGATATAAATAAGGAAGTCTTACTTGATGAAAACTCTAAAGACTTGTTTGATTTTTTATTGGAAGAAGAATTAAGACCTAACGATTTATTACAAATTGAAGAATGGGAGGGCGGTGCCTATATTTTAAATTCGAAGGATTTGTGTCTCTTGCCATCATTACCAGAATTTTTAAAAATTGGAACTGATTGTTTAAAAATTGAAGGGCGAAACAAGACACAGTATTACGTGGGGATGGTAACAAAAACCTATAGGAGAGCAATAGATGATTTTTATGGAAATTCATCTTGGGATTATCATGATTACTTGGATGACCTATATAGTATATCAAATCGTGGCTTTTCACTTGCTTTTGCAAAAGGAAAGCTAACAGGTACAGCAAATAATTATAAAATGACAAAAAGCCTAAGTGAATATGAATTTGCTGGTTTTGTAAAGAGTTATGGTAATGACTATATAAATGTGGAGATTAAAAATAGACTTGATATGGGTGATGAATTAGAATTAATTACGCCCACAAAAAACTACAAGATTGTTCTAAATGAGTTTATAATATCAAAAACCAATAATGTCGTTGATTTTGTAAGTGCGGGGCAAGAACAGACTATAAAAATTCCATTGGAAGTTTTTGAGGATTTTGGTGTTAAAAAAGAACAAGTTGTGAGTTTGTTTCCGGTTTTAACCTTGATAAGAAAAAAAAATAATACTTTAACAGAAGAACAAAAAGCAAGAATACAACAGGACAAGATTGATTTTGAAAAAGAAAATAATTTTGCTTTTAAGGGTGATTAGATTAGAGATAAACAATGTGTCTTACAGTAATGTCAAAGAAATAGTAAAAGGAATATATATTGAATTGAATAACGTCTGTCAGTCCGTTACCAATCTTGAAAAAAATATAGATGCGAAAATAAATGAGTGTAACGCCCAAATAGTTGAATATAATGTTTCCAGAACTTACAATTATTTGTCGAATAATGGTTTGTTGAATGATACCTACATAATCCGACAAGTTTGTGGTCTTGGTAATCAGCTCTTTATAACTTCTTTTGCTTATGCTCTATATAAAAAGACTGGGAGTAGATACAATATTCTTTTCGACACGTCTTTTTATATAGATCCTTTTAAAAATATG
>JAIRSX010000096.1 GCA_031255235.1 Rickettsiales bacterium | reverse complement strand
TTGTGTCTCTAGTGTGTGTGTGTGTGTGTGTGTGTGTGTGTGTGTGTGTGTGTGTGTGTGTGTGTGTGTGCTTGTATTTGTTTGTCTGTATGGGTACTGTATATATCTGTGTGTTGTTGTATGCTAAATACAGAATCCAATGAGTTGCTATTTGGTAGGTTGTTGTTTGATAAGTTGCTATTTAATGAGCCGTTATTTGATAAATTATTACTCAATGAATTGCTGTTATTTCTTTTTTGACTTAGCATATGATTATAGTTAAAATTTATGTTTTTCTCTTAATGATATAAAATGATAAATGCAAAATTATGTTGTTTTTTTTTGTTAATTGTGATTAGAGCACTTTTAATCAAAACAAAACATTTATTCTATAATCTATCCCATAAATTTATTTTTTATAGAGCAGTCTTAAATCTTTAAGAAAAAACCTTCACCTTATAAAATCCTTTCATCGAAGTTATAGGGAGTGATTTTATAGATTGATGCTAATATAAATTAAATACTGTGGATATAACACCTATACAAATAATCTAGTTCCTATAAAACATTTAAAAATAATAGAAAATAATGAAATGGACGAGGGTGTGGCATGAAAAAAACAAGAATTATAAGGCAATCCCCCCTCTTTAAAAAATATTTGCCCTTTCAAGATAAATATGATACGATGCCTCATATAGTCAGGTAATTGTAGTTATAAACTGCTCTAAAAATAGATAATTGCTAAAGATCTTGACTATATACCATTTATTAGTCATTCTGTGATTGGCTTATTATTAATTTAAGTGATTATCTTTAATAGTAGTACGAAGCATTAAGATTACAAGATTTAATAGAAGAATACATCATAAGATAGATTGTTTTTGCAGAGATAATTTTACATAAAAGACTAACAGGATAAATATTGCCGATATGTATTTTTGATATTTAAATATAAAATTATCTCTTATTCTTTAGTGTAGGGAATAGAATAATGTCCTTTATGGTCTCTATCCCAGTCATAAACATGATGAGCCTATCAATTCCAATTCCAACACCTCCTAATGGGGGCATACCAATTTCCATAGCATGGATAAAATTTTCATCCATTTTCATTGCCTCAACATCATATTCTCTATTTTCCTCTTGTTTTTTAAGTCGTGCATATTGATCTATTGGATCGTTTAATTCACTATAAGCATTTGCTAATTCTTTGGTAGCAACGTACAGCTCAAACCGCTCAACTAGCTTCGGGTTTTTACGATGTGGTTTCGTTAAAGGTGAAACTTCCAACATGTGATCAATAATAAAAGTCGGTTGCACCAAATATTTTTCACAAGTTTCCTCAAAAAACTGATGTAGCAACTCCCCTCTACTCTTTTTTTCCTCAACTTTCAAATGCAAATCTTTTAGTTTTGCGATCAATTCTTCTTTTGTGATTTTATCGGCATCAACATCAGCATATTGTTTTAATGCATCATAAATCGAAAGCCTTCTAAATGGTGATTTAAAATCAATCTCCATATCTTTATATTTAATCTTTGTATTTCCATTATTTATTTTTTTGGCAATTAACTCTAAAAGCTGCTCTGTTCGTTCCATTTGTATGTTATAATCCGTATAAGACTCATACCATTCAATAGAAGTATATTCTGGATTATGAGAAACGTCAATTCCTTCATTTCTAAAATTATGTCCTATTTCATATACTTTCTCAAAACCACCGGCAATTAATCTTTTCAAATAAAGTTCATCACTAATTCTCAAATATAAAAGCATATCAAGAGCATTGTGATGAGTAGTAAATGGTTCTGCTGATGCACCACCATAAATCGGTTGTAAAATCGGCGTTTCAGCTTCCAAAAATCCCCTTTCATCAAAATATTGTCTAATAGTGGATATCACCAAACTTCTCTTTTTAAAGAGTTCTCGTTGCTCTGGACTAATTGCCAAATCAACAAATCGTTGTCTGTATTTAATTTCAGTATCTGCAATACCATGAAATTTTTCAGGCAATAAAGCAACAGATTTCGATAATAGAGTAATCTCTTTCGCAAAAATACTTATTTCACCCTTTTCTGTTCTATAAATAAATCCATCTACACCAATAAAATCACCAGCATCAAGGTTAGGCAGAAGTTTCTGTGTAATATCCGACAAAACCACTTTTTCGATGTAAATCTGTATTTTTCCAAATTCATCATGAATATCGAAAAACATTAATTTACCAAGATTTCGTTTTAAGATCAACCTACCGGCTATTTTATAGACATCTTTTTCCAACTTTGTGTTGTTCTCTATATCTTTATATTTTACTTGAATTTCCTTAGAGCTTATTGTCTTATCATATACATAAGGATATGGATTTATACCCAGTTCCTTAATTGTTTTCAACTTTAAAAGTTTCTGCCTATCAGCAGTTTTTGACACTTTTGAATAATTTAAAATATCGTCCATTTTGCCCTTATTATAGTTTTATTTCAGTTTTCAAATCTTCAACACCTAATTTAATATCATCCACACTCGGTTTTTGTCCTTCATTTAAAAAATCTTCCATAGACAAATCATCTTCCGGCGCATCAAGAGATATATTATATTGTTCGTGTGCTGGCACTACTGGTGCTGGTGCTGGTACTGGTTGTTGTTCATGAGACTGCATCAATTCTTGTCTAACCGATTGAATCATGGATTGTATAGCATCATCATCTTGTGGTTGAACATCTAACACAGGTTGTGTTGGCTGAATACCTATATTCTCTTCTACCTGTGTTTCTTCCGGCAATTGTTGTATCTCTTGAGTTACCTGCTGTTCCACTTGCTCTACAATATGTTCGTTGTCTTCCGTATCGTTATTCTCTGCATATGCATCATCTTCCTGTCCTTGCTCGTTATCAGTCTCATATTGAGTACTTTGCCCTTGCGACTCATCATAATAAAGCGCCTGCTTCAAATCTTCTCGGATTTCTCGATCATTGTTCTCCAACAACTTTAAGGACTCCTCATTTCCTTTTAAAATATCACGACTTTGTTCCAATAACCCCGTAACCCCGCTGATCCTCTTTTCAAAATCAGATGTTAAATCACCAACAACTTTATTCAAAGTATCCATATTGATCTTGAATTCATTAGAAAGAAAATTAAACTTGTCATCTAGAGTATTTATTTTAATAAATAAAAGTTTTATCTCATCAATCTTGTTTTTCCCCTCTTCTTTCTCCCTTTTTCTTTCTTTGTCTAGAAGCCCATTGTACTTAATTTCCAAATTACTCTTTTCATCTTGCGCCTTCTCAACGCTATATTTAAGATCTTTTATAATTTTTTTATTTTCTTTACCGTAGAAATACATCATTAAAAGTATTAAATTCAAAAACAACGAACTAAAAAAAACATAAAATAACATACAAGACCCCCAAAAACTTAGTTTAAACAACAGTAGAAAAATATTTGTTTATTCAAAAAAGTCAAATATATTCAGGTAACAGTGGTTCAATTTTAAGTATTATGATAGCAAAACGAGCAAAGTTTATTAGTGGATATTGCAAGGGAGTTCTCAGCAAAAAGAGAAAAATAAATTTTATGTCAAGACAAAATTTCATTTTTCTTCTGACAATATTATCGTTGGCGGTTTTATTTTCACCGTTTGAACGACTCAAATGGGTCGGTGCAACCTTGTGTATATTCTCTGCAATGGCAAATGATTCTGTACAAACATTGGGAACATTTTTGTCCTCAAATTCAAAAACATCCTGGTGGAAATTGTTTATTTTTGTTGGTGTATTGTATAGCATAACTATGATTAGTGGTTGGATAGTCACAAACGGCAGACTTGACTTTATGCGCTTAAAATCCATTGATTACACACCAGAACATACAATTTTTCATTTTCTTGCCCCTGTTATTTTGATCGTATTGACTTACAATAAAATTGCGGTATCATCTACTTTTTTAATCCTATCCGTTTTTGCTCCACAGTCTACAGTTGGAGCGATGCTCTTAAAAACATTTATAGGGTATTTTGTAGGTTTATTTTTTTCTTATATTTTGTGGTCATTTTTGATAAATAAAACCGGTCAAAAACTGTTTACAGAACCTAAAAAGAAAAAAAGTTGGAAAATTCTACAATGGATTTCATCCGCTGTTCTGTGGATTGCCTGGTTAACCAATAATAGCGGGAACATGGTAGTCTTTTTGCCGAGAGTTTTCAGTGTTTATGGTCTGTGCTTGTATTTGGTAATAGGATTGGCAATGCTTGCTTTTGTCATTTATAATAGAGGCGGCCCAATACAGGAAATGGTGGATACAAAGTGCGGTATGGATTCCTTAAAAACAACTTCCGTAACAAATTTTTTATATGCATTTATTATTATGGGTGTTGCCAGTTTAAGTCCGATTCCTATGGCAACTACTTGGATTTTTATAGGTATATTGGCAGGACAGGAAATGTCTATGGCTCCAGTTTTGTTTGATAGAATTATGACTTTAAAAGAAAAGGTTATAACTTCTTGGGGATCCATTTCTAAAGATGTAATGTTAGCAGGTAGCGGCCTTTTGGTTTCTTTAATTTTCGCTTTAGCAAATAGTATTTATATGTCTTCAATACCAGTTACTATAGATTCTGCCGATATTGAAATTATTGTTGATAATGACACCATTGAAATAGAAGTTGATGCACCCTTCATTGGTTTTAAAAAGAAACCAACTTCTCCGAAAGATAGAGAGTTACTATCACAAAATATTAAAAAAATAAAGGGAGAAGAATTATTTGAATTTAGACAAAAAGCAAAATGTTCGTTGGTCAATGAATCTTTTAAAGAACAGTATGATGAACGGGAAGTGGAGTTTGAGTTTAAATATAAATGTGCTAGTGCTGATAAGTTGGACATATTAAAAATCAATTTATTTGATAAAATTCCAAATTTGAGTGAATATAGAATTCAAATCATCAATAACTTGAAAAATACCAGAAAACAACTATTTATACGATCAGAGTTTGGTGATGATGTTTATATAGACATTGATTAATATGAAGATTTTGTTATTTTTGTTGTTTTTATCGTCTTGTGTCACTCCTTATTTGGATACCAATGTTTTAAGAACAATAGAAATTGAGGATGATGAGTTATGTAAAATGGAAGGAACAAACTATTTTTATGAAAATAGTAGGATGGTATATTGGAACTGCAGGAAAAGAATAATAGATCAAAGAATACTAAATCAGTTTACAAAACCGTCAGGAACAGATTTGTTCTATAAAAAGAAGTTACAAGAGTACAAAACATATATAGATGAAATGATAAAAAGGGAACAAGGAATGGTTATAGAAAATATCGAAAATTCTTTTGAAGAACGAGAACACGAAGTTTGTTTAGTTTATTCTGGTAAACAAAATGACAAAAAAGCAGCATATACTAGCTGTAGAGAACAACTTAAAAATTTGAGAAGTGATGACAGTGAAAATAATCTCGTGTCAGAAGACGAATTAGATTCTCAAACAGAAACAATTAAAGAAAAAAATAAAAGGAATGAAACAGTGGTGGACACCAATTGTATCGAATATGTTGATGATGCTGAAAAATTGAACATTTGTTTGATGTCTCTTAATAATATTGATATCTGCTTAAAAAACATTGACAATGTCATTGAAAAGAGAAAATTGGACGATAAATTATATTGTATAATTTGGAGCAGAAAAAGATATCCAGATCTATTAGCAAAATACGAAGAAAGGACAACTCGTTCAAAAAACAATATGAGAACAGGAAATGTTGGACCAAAAATAAGCATTGAAGAACTACTGGGACTAAGAGATGTAGAAATCGAAGATTGTAATAGAAAAAGGGCCAGCAGATTACCGGCTTATAAAAAACACTTGGAAAGTCAATGCAGTAAAGACTTCATTAAGAAGCAATAGCAAATCCACAAACCAAAACGAATATAGAAAATATTACCCCCTTCTTCGTGTATCATCCGCCTGTCCTTCCTCTGACACTTCATAATCAACTCCAACAGCTGCCGGACGCTCATCATCCTCATCGTCATCATACCTGCCAATAAAACTAAAATCAGTTAATTTCTCAAACCCTTCAGGAAATTTTACACCACTCCTTTTTGCCTCCTCAACGATTTCCCGTTTTTCCTTATCCAATAGATTATCACAATGTTCCTTCAAAAGTCTTGCAGTTTCTAATAAATCCCCAATTTTTGGGTCGTCAGTAATTTCAGTAGATTCCAATGCATCCAGGATAGATTCTAATTCAGAAGCAGACTCTTCAAATGATAGCTCGCTTATTTTTTCCATACCATGAGTTCGTTTCCCTTTTCTATAAATTAAAAAAAAAAAAAAGACAAAAATATTTTGTTTTTATGCAAAATCAGAATAGCATAAAGATTATGCTTAAGGTTTTCTTAAATAGAATTTTAGCGTTTTTATTGAAAATACTGGAAAAGATAATTTTGTTGGTTGGACTGAATTTCTCGAGTTTCTTCTTTGGAACATTAATGATGTTTATTGGAGTTTTTATTCCACATTCTTTTATTGC
>JAIRSX010000074.1 GCA_031255235.1 Rickettsiales bacterium | reverse complement strand
TATTTACAATTACAATTAGAAACTGATTTCATATTCAATCATTTATTAAAATAAATAGAACAATAAATGACAAAAATAAAAAAAATCAACTTTATTTAGTCAATCCCGTAATGTAGAATATTTGAAGTTCTCAACATTCAAAATTACATCATAATGATTTTTAAAAGATTTCATCGTTATTTTTAAAGGTGCTTGACTAGATGTTAACTTTGACTAGATAATTTACTTTTTTCTTTATTTTTTAAGTAATTCTTAGTCAGTTTTAAAATCACCTTTCAAAATTTATTTTTTTGCTAGTTGCATGAGGTGTGAAAAGAACAGTGATTTCAAACTATAATTTTTTGTAAATTTTCCGATATTTTTGATTATTTACGAATTTGGTACTATAGATCATTCTGTGAATAGAGAAGGAGCGATAGAGGAAATAAAGAAACAGATTAAGGAGAAAATAAGACCAATGCTTGTTTTTGACGGGGGAAACATCGAGTTTGTAGAATATACAAATGACAACGTTTTGATTGTTAAGTTATTGGGACATTGCCACGGTTGTTCTATGGCGTCTTATACTTTGAAGAATGCGGTTGAAGGTGTTTTGAAAGAATATGTGCCAGATTTAAAGGAAGTCGTTGCATTAGAATATGAAGAGGAAATATAATTTTTGAAGAGTAATTTAAAAATAAAAGCTATTTGATATAAAAATTAATAAATGAGGATCTTGTCGGGGAAAAAATAATTTACCATTTTTCCAAAAAAAATTTTACTTTTCTAAAAGAATGTTTTACTTAAAATAAAAAAGAAGGATCAGAAATATGAAAAAAGAACAAAAGATTAAATCTATTGATATTGCAAAGGATATATTTGCTAATAATTCGGTTGTTGTTGTATTGAATTATAAGGGGTTGGATGCCAAAAATATTTATGATTTGAGACGAAAACTAAAAGTTAAGGATGCTAATATAAAAATTCTTAAGAATACTCTTGTTAAGAGAGCAATTGGTGAAAATTACAAAGATATGTTGCCAAGTTTTAAAGAACAAGTTGCTATTTCTTATTCAAGTGATCCTGTTTCTTTATCAAACGTGTTGGTAAATTTTGTTAAAGAAAATGAAGTTGTAACCATTTTAAGTGGTTATTCTGATGGTAAATTGTTGACACTTGAAACAATCAAGAATTTGGCGTCACTTGGTTCTATTGACGAAGTTAGAGCAAAATTTGTTGGTGTTCTAAAAGCGCCTGGTTCTGCTATCGCAAGAATCTTGAAGTTACAAGAGGAAAAGATGAGTGCATAAGATTTTTACTTTATTTCTAGTTGTTGGTCTGTGTGCCTGTAGTTCTTTATCTATTGTTGATGATGTGGTTGCGTATGATTGTGGTGACTTTAGAGTTACGTCACAAAGGTATAAAAAGCAAAGCAAAGGGGAATATAGTTCCTGTTTTGATAATGGATGTGTAAATGTTTTTTTATTTGGGAGAGAATGTAACTCGCAGGATAATTGTGTCCACAAAAAACTTGACGTGATGGAATCGATTGTTAGTGCTTCGGGAAGCAAGTTTAAGTCAAAGAAACATCAGGTGGTCTTTTGGTCTAAGGAGAGTAATGCATTTGTAGAAAACAGAGATGGTTCTTTATATAACTGCACAATTCATAATTTATAAAAAGTTGTCCCCAAGGTAGACTTTTTTAACGTCTTCGTTGGATAATATTTCATCACTACTACCTGCAGTCAAAATTTTACCATCATGAACTATATATGCTTTATCAACTGTCTTTAATGTTTCTCTAAAATTATGGTCTGTAATTAGAATACCAATCCCTTTATTTTTTAGGTGGTCGATCATCGACATAATATCGTTAACAGCGATTGGATCAACTCCAGCAAAAGGTTCATCTAGCAAAATAAAAGAAGGATCACAAGCAACACATCTAGCAATTTCTACTCGTCGCCTTTCCCCACCAGACAATGCTAATGCTGGAACTTTTCTTAAATGCGTAATTGAGAATTCTTCTAGCAAATTTAACAATTTTTTTACCCTATTTCCTTTATTTTTTTCAACAATTTCCAATACCGCTAAGATATTTTCTTCGACGTTCAATAATCTAAAAATGGAATTTTCTTGTGGAAGATAACCAATACCTAATTTTGCTCTCATATACATGGGAAATTTTGTAACATCTTGTCCCTTGAGTTTTATAATACCAGAATCAACTTTTAACATTCCAACAATAGCATAAAAAAGGGTCGTCTTTCCAGCACCATTTGGACCGAGCAAACCGACAACTTCTCCCTCTTTTATTTTCAAACTTATATCCTTCAAAACTACTTTATTTCCATAATTTTTCTTTATATTGTTTACTTCTAACATTTACTCGCAAGTATAAATAATAAATTTGATTTTATCAAAATATAATTGATTATAAACAAGTTAATACTTTCAAAAGCAATGTCTATTTTTTCGAGTGATTTGTTCTTTATAAAAAATGCTTTGACCACACCAAGCAAAACGCCTTTTTTGAGAGGTATGGATTTGGCAAATAAAATCGCCAAAGATTATACAGAGATAGAGAATTTGCAAAGTTCCAATAAATTAAATGCTTTTGTGCAGAATTTACTTTTGACTATTAGGACAGAGCTTCTTGGATATTTTACTAAAAGAAAGTATATATTAGAATTTGAGGGTAAAATAGTAGAAGATGATGACAAGAAAGAGAATAAAGGATTAAAAGTTATAATCAATATTGATGGAAAATTGAATTTGTATCATTCTATTCCTTATTTTTGTATAGCAATCGCATTAGAGTCAAAAGGAGAAATTGTTGGTGGTGTTATTAGTAATCCAATTACACAAGAAATTTTTGTTGTTGAAAAGGGTAGAGGAACATTTGTGAATGAAAGACGGGTTAGGGTCTCAAAGAGAGAGAATTTGGATGAATGTATAATATCTAATAGAAATATCTTGACGCTTTCCAAAGTTCTTGATGTTTGTTATGTTGCTTCTGGAAAATATGATGGGGCTATCATAAAAAATGCAAAAGTTGCAAATAAACTTTCGTTTTTGATGGTTGAAGAAGCAGGTGGTATCGTAGAAAAAAAAGAGAACAAATTCTGTATTACCAACGGACTTATAAAGTTATAATATTTTTTTAATATTGGCAATATTAATCTTATCTATCCTGTTTATTTTTTCAACGACATTTATAATGGATTCGTAGTCGTTTCGACTATTATTGGCAATATAATCAATAATTCCATTACTTAAATTCAATTGTTTGTCATTCAATAACTTAAGCAGAATCTGCTTCTTTATATCGGCATCAAAATTTTCAATAATTATATTGTAAATATTTCTGAATCTTGATTGAAGATCGGGCAAATCGAAATTAAATTCATTAACAAGTTTTGTACTTGTAATAAGCAAAATCCCCTTTTGTTCGATAATATTATTTATGTAGTGCAATAATCTCTCTTCACTTTCGTGGTAAAATAAATCGTTTCTATTAAATGTTTTTTCAATATCTTCCATAACAAATTTATTGCGACCGTTGTTTATTTTTTTCCAAATTTCACATAAATAAGTTTTACCGCTTCCCTTTGCACCAGTAATCAAAAAGACATTATTTTCTATAACGCTACCAGTAGTAACAAACTCAAAAGCAATCCTATTTCCGTCGTGTACCACGAAATTTTGTAAAGAAAAGATATTCTTGTCTAAAAAAAAATCAAATGTTGGCATCATTTTTGTCACCATATAAACTATCATACTCTTTTCTTGTCAAGGCGGCGGTTCTTATATTGTTCTTTATACCGGATTTTGCCATTGAATGGACAGTTACTATTGTCGTTAACGTATTAAATACCATTATTAATAATAGCTGAATAAAATTTGATAGATTAAAATTCAGTACCAGAATACCAATAAGTATAAAAGATGTTCCATAAATATTTGAAATTTTAATTGCTTGTAATTTTATTAGGTAATCTTTGACTCTAATTATTCCAACAAAGCAGGATACGGTTACAAAAATACCACAGATAAAAAAGAAATAAGCAATCATCAATATGATGAAATTAAGCATTCTCTCTGTCCTCCATCAAAAATATCCAATCTCCATTTAAAAAAGAGAGAACCAAAATCATATCTAATATAACCAAAACAAAAATAATACTTATTATATATGGAAATTTGTTTGTTAAAAAAAAGTAAACCAATAGCAAATTATTGAAACAATTTATCAAATAAAAAAACACGACATTTTTTGTCCAAAAATCGTCCAAAATAATGATTTCTACCAAAGACATAATCATTATAAACAAAAACAGAAAAATGGACACCATAACCATCATAAATCAATGATATAAAAAATTTCAATATAATCAAAATTTACTTTTTTGTTTAAAAAATAATATGCCAACCACTACCATAAACAAACAGAGTATCTGTCCCATTGTAAAATATGCTAAAATATACCCAATTTGCTCATCAGGTTCTCTAAAAAACTCTATAAAAAACCTCATAATCCCATAGCCAATCAAAAAAATACCACTCATCCGTCCATTGTGTTTTAAATTTTTTTTTGCACTAAAAAACATAATCAAAAATAAGACGATACCCTCAAAAAATGCCTCATATAATTGAGATGGATGTCTCGGCATGCCATCGCTATTGGCAAAAACCATTCCTATTTTTGAATCTGTAACTCTTCCGTACAATTCTTGATTAATAAAATTCGCAATTCTTCCGAAGAAAAGTCCGATTGGAACACTGATTGACACAATATCCAACAGGCCCCAGAAGCTGATTTTTTGTTTTTTTGTTAGCAAATAAAAAGAAACTAAAACACCAATCAAACCACCATGAAAAGACATTCCGCCCTTCCATACCTTAAAAATTTCCAAAAAATTAGAAAGATAATATGGTAAATTATAAAACAAAACATATCCTAACCGTCCACCTATAATAATACCCAAAATTAAATACAGATAATAGTCGTCTTCAAATGTTTTTTCGTCAAATAGCTTTTCCTTTCTATTAAAGTATTTCGTAACATACCAACTACCAATTATACCTATAATATAGGCAACTGAATACCATCTAATTTCCAAAAAACCGATTCTAAATATTACACTATCTATCACTTGAAGTAGAATAAGACCGATATTTGAAAAAATCAAAAATATGAAATGTTTGCTTAAGGAAAAATATTCAAACTTGCAAAATTAGAAAGTGTTAATTTAATATCATATGGATTTTTGCAATTAAATGCTGGACTTTGTAATCAAAATTTTTCCTCAACCCAATTCTCTTTTGCTTTTACAAACAAGAACAAATGGACTTTTCTATCTAAATATTTTGACAATTCCTCTCGCGCCTCAATTCCTATTTCTTTCAACATCTTGCCACCTTTTCCAAGCACGATGCTTTTTTGTTTTTCTTTAAAAACATAAATTATTTGATTTATTTTTATGGAGCCATTGTCTAATTCTTCATATTTTTCAGTTTCAACATAGATTGAATATGGGATTTCCTGCTGTAACTTGTAAAAAATCTTTTCTCTTGTAATTTCACTTGCCAAAAATTTTAATGGCATATCTGTCAATTCATCATTTTTAAAAAACCACTCACCTTCCTTTGCTTGTGATATCAGATATTGTTTAAGTTTGTCGGTACCTTCACCGGTTTTTGCCGATATCATAAAGATTTCATTATAATTTGGAAAGTATGATATAATTTCATTTGTCAACAACAATAATTTTGGTTTTTTGACAATATCAACCTTATTTAAAACCACAATTGCTTTTAATTCCTTTTTGACGATCTCATCAAAAATTATCTTTGTTTTACTGTCAAATCCTTTTGTAGTATCAACCAAAACACAAACTAAATCTGCGTCTCTAATGCCACCCCATGCAGTTTTTACAATTTTCCTTTCCAATAGTCTTGCTTTTTTTGGAATAAAAACACCTGGTGTGTCAATCAATATTATTTCTGTATCACCTTCTACAAAAACACCTCTTATCAAATTCCTTGTAGTTTGTATTTTTGGCGACACTATAGATATCTTTTCACCAACCAACTGATTTATAAGTGTCGATTTTCCGACATTTGGGATACCTGCAAGTGCAACATTTAAAGTCTTCGACATTATTTCCAATGTAAATCTTTTTTGTAAAAATGAAAATTTATTGCACGAAGTAAGAGAAAATTACTGAACTAGACGGTCTAAGATAATTTATTTTTTTTATCTTATGGTAATTATTACTTAAATAGCAATATTTCATCAATTATAAACACAAAACTAAAAAAAATTATCCCCCTATAAGGGGAGATAATTTTTATAGTTTTAACAAAACATCAGAAAGATTACTTTTTGTTTGTTTCGTGTTCATAAAAGTACAATAGATCTCTTTTATTTATATTGATCGCAGAAATTGCTCCATCGGGAACTGCCCATGCAATAGAAAGCGGCCAAGATAAAAGATTTAGAGCGCCGTAAAGACAATGGTCACTCTCATATCCACACAAGTAAAAATTACCAATACCAGGTAACAAGTTCAAAACTCCAGCAACTGCCGGTGATTTAGGTTTCTCCCAATTTTTAGTTTGCGGATTATCTATGGTTACGCCTTCCTTATGTTCCAACTTCATAAGTTCATTTTTCTCGTAACGAGTCAGTGTGGTGCAATTTGCAAGCAACAATACTACTATTAATAATAACGGTACTTTAGAATGTCTAATTAAAGACAGTCTACCAATCTTCTCTCTCTCTCTCTCTCTCTCTCTCTCTCTCTCTCTCTCTCTCTACAATTACTTTTTTGCTTTAACATAAAATTTTCTATAAAATATATGCCATTTTTATCTTGTTGGATAAAATAGTCAAAAAATTATATACAAACATACAAAATATTTTGTTATTTTATTTAAAGGTATTAGTGAAATAGATATTATGATAACTATTTTTGACATTTTTAAAATTGGGATAGGTCCTTCTTCTTCACATACTTTTGGTCCAATGGTGGCGGCGAACATGTTTTTGAAAAGTGTAGAAAATGAGATTAATAATATTGAATCTATTAGAATTGATTTATATGGGTCGCTTGCCTTGACTGGTAAAGGACATGCTACTTTCTTAGCTATAGAGTTAGGCCTGGAGGGTTGGACCCCAGATAGAGTTACTCCTGATGAGTTGGATAGGGAGGTTAGACGAATCAAGATTGACGAAAATATTAAACTTGCTGGCAAAAAGGAGATCTACTATACAAGAGAAAACAATTTTATAGTTCATAGGACAGAGGTATTAGACTACCACAGCAACGGTATGGCAATTAGTGCCTTTAAAAAGAATGGGGATCTAATTTATACACAAACTTATTATTCTATTGGTGGTGGTTTTGTTTTGGAGCATACAGATATTAGCAAGGTTAATGGTGTTAACAAAGGATACTATGAGTTTGTTGATTTTCAAGGTTTAATGGAAATTTGTTCAAAGGAGAAAAAGACAATTTATGATGTGGTTTTGAAAAATGAATTGGAGTGGAGAACTCATAAAGAAATAGATGAAGGGATACAAAAGATTGTTGATGTAATGGAGGAGATGATTGAAAACGGATTGAATAGGAAGGGTAATTTACAAGGATCTTTGAATCTCCCAAGGCGAGCGCCAATTTTAGCGGAAAAATTGAAAGATGATAGCGATCCGTTGAATGTTTTTGAATGGGTTGAATTGTGGGGATTGGCAGCAGCAGAAGAAAATGCAAGTTTAGGTAAATTGATTACTGCTCCTACCAATGGAGCTGCAGGTCTTATTCCTGCAGTCATAAAATTTATTAAAAAATATCACAGCGATAAATGGAATTTGAATAACTTGAAAAGATTTATTTTTGTTTCTGGAGCAGTTGGTATCTTATGTAAAAGAAATGCAACGATATCAGGGGCAGAAGGGGGTTGTCAAGCGGAAATAGGGGTTGCTTGTTCTATGGCTGCTGCTGGTCTGTGTGCCTTGTTGGGGGGGACTGATTTACAAATTGAGAATGCTGCTGTTATGGCATTGGTTCATAATTTTGGACTTACTTGTGATCCTATTGGTGGTTTGGTTCAGGTGCCATGTATTGAAAGAAACCCAATAAATTCTGTAAAGGCAATAGCATGTGCGAGACTTGCTCTTAGGGAGGAAAAGAGTTTGTTTGTAACGTTGGATCAGGCAATTTTGACTATGAAACAAGTTGGTTGTGATTTGCAAAGCAAATATAAAGAGACGGCGCAGGGCGGGTTGGCAGTCAATTCAAGGGATGGGCGAAATACAGTAATTCCGAGAAGTGTTATGACCCCTTGTATGGCCTGTAAGAAGAAAAATAAATAATCTTCTCAGATATGATTTGACAACTGTGTGCTAATTACGTGAAGATTGGTGCTATGTTTTATAAATTTGATTAGATATAATTAATGGTTTACAACCCCTGTGAGGTGTGGTCTGCGTCTATGAATTCATAAATTCAAAAATAGTCAGAATGATCAAGACAAGAGAAATAACGAAAACAAGGAGAATATAATATGCTAAAACAGGAATTACTTGATTATTACGACTCTGATAATAAGGTTTTATTGGGTCAAGTGGAGAGATGCGAAGCAAAAAGAAAGGGGTTGTGGGTAAGATGTTTTGAGTGTATGATCATAAGACCAGATGGTAAATTGCTATATCAATTGAGAGCAAGCAAAAAACCAAATTCACCAAATAAATTGACTATTTCAGCGGGAGGACACTTGTCTGCTGGTGAAACACTGGAACAAGGAGCAAGAGAATTGAAGGAGGAATTAGGTATAGATGATGTAAACTTCAAAGATCTTAAGTATATAGGGTGGTATAGAAGAGTAAGTGATGCGATATATGAAAATTTTGGTGAATACCACACAAGAACATTTTCAAATATTTTTTTATGCAAGGATGGTCGTCCATTGAATGAGTTTAAAATACAAGAAGAGGAATTGGATGGTATTTTTGAAATTGATATGGATGATTTAAAAAAAATGTTTAAGGGACAGATTGAAGGTATTAAAATTGTCGGTCTAATTTTTGATAATAAAAGAGAAAAGTTAATAAAAAATGAAAGATTTGTTAAAGTTGATGACTTTACGAGATCACCACACGAATGGCTAAAATTATTTAATTGTATAGAAGATTATAATAATGGTAGAGAAGATATCTATATATAGATCAACAAAGTATATATTTCATTATGATGCTTGACTAGATAATTTTATAAATTATACTAGGAGGATACATGATAAAACATAGTCGTTTTTCAGTTTTACGCTTTTTTAAAAAAGTTGTACATTAATGAAATTTTATTCTACCTTTGTGTGAAGATAAATATGGGCATACATTTTTAGTTATTTTTTTATTTTATTTAGTAACCACATAATATTTTCACCCAAATTGACCATATTATCCATGGCTTCTTTGTCATTTTCAACCTCCGTGTCAGAATGTCCAATACCAAAATTCCAGTATGTGGAACCAGGAATAATTGCTTCACACATTAAAAATACGTGATTTAATGATGCCTGAACGTGACTTCCTCCTCCTCTTCTTTGAGCTACCACACCAGCCCCAATTTTTCCCTTTAATAATTTTCCGTTATTTAATGAAACAAAACCAGTTCTATCAATAAAACATTTCATCTCTGGGGACATATCACTAAAATAGGATGGAGTTCCTAAAATTATAGCATCAGCAGTAATAACTTTCTTATATATTTCATTAAAGACATCATCGTTAAAGAAACATTGCATTTTATTGGCACATTGTCCACAGGCACGACATCCATGTATATTTGTTCCCCCAACTTGTAATATCTCAGTTTCAACTTCATACTTTTTACAAGTATCAATTACTTTTTTTAACATGGTATATGTATTCCCGCTTTTATGAGGACTACCATTAATTGCAACAACTTTCATTTTAAGATTTAATGTTTTCTTAATTAAAAGAATTTTTTATAAAAAAGCAAAACAATGGGGAAGTATCAAAACGTGCCTATTGACTTTTACCTATTCATAGATTCAATTATCTCCTTTGATTTTATTAAAATGGTGGGGTTGAAAGTCCTTTTTAAATTGTTATGGTATTTGACTAGAATATAATTTTTATAAATGTATATTAGAGGTATATTGATAAAACATAGTCGCTTAACTGATTATCAAATATTCAGCATGGTTTTACCAATGGTAAGTTTATTTTACATTTAAAAATGTGAGTTTAAATAACTAAACAAAAAGGAATTTGAAAAGATGATTTTAAAATTGACTAAAAGTTATTTAAAAAATAAAGAAAGAGGTAAATTATCTAGTCACGAGTACCTTACTAATAATACACTATACTATGGCGGATTTTAGTATCTCTTATTTTAAAATGTATCTTTTGGGAACTTTAATAGTTACATCAGGGTGTTTTTTATCGACAATTTTACTTAGTTTTTTTCAAAAAGGGATTGAAAACAAAATAAGAAATGTAAATTTTAATAAGTATATTAGAACCGTATTTTCAATCAAAACTATATATGTTCTTAAGCAAACCTATTATATATATATATATATATATATATAA
>JAIRSX010000071.1 GCA_031255235.1 Rickettsiales bacterium | reverse complement strand
CAATTACAATATTTACAATTACAATTAGAAACTGATTTCATATTCAATCATTTATTAAAATAAATAGAACAATAAATGACAAAAATAAAAAAAATCAACTTTATTTAGTCAATCCCATTCCTCTTAGGATGATTTTAATCTCGTCCGTAAATTATTTCTTATTAATTGACTTCTTTGACTTTTTGTTATAGATTATTTATAATCAATAATAGGGAGATTATTATTAAGGTGATTGGTAGAATTTTAGCATTTTCTTTTTTTTTGATGGTTGGTGTTGCCGATCCTCTTTTTGCTGCTAATCCTAGTCCTAGTTCTTGTATTGGTACTATTAGTAATGCAGTTTGTATTGGTAGTGTAGATGGTGGAAAGTCTATTAATATTGATATTGATGGAACATTAACTGTTGGCAACAGTTTGACGATAGAAAAAGGTGGTACAATAAGTGGTAATAAAGGTAAGATAGTATTTAATAAAGGTTCTGCTTTAACTTTAATGGAAGGTTCAACTTTAAGTGTAGATAGGGCCATTTTTAATGGTTCTGGAGGAAGTAGTACTCCTAATAACATGATAACTTATAACCCTGGAGCTAGTATAAAGATAGGGAATATAACAATTGAGAATGTAGGAATAGGTAGCAATTTCACCATTTCCGGAAATCTTCCGTATATTGATATAAACGAACTTGAATTAAGAACATCATCTTTTAAATTAGGCGATATGCTTGCTGTGTTCAATATTAATTCTCTTAAAGAAATTAAATTAAATGACAGTTCTTTAGACTTAGATAAATCTTTAAACGTTGGAAAAATATTTCTTAGTAGAAACAGTGCCATGGATATGAATGGAGGCAAATTAACAGTAACTTCAGGATTAAGTGGAGATGGAAAATTTTCATTTAATAATGGAGGTTCTCAAATAGTTTGCAATAATAATACCTCATCAACATGTAATTTCACAAATATAGAGTTTAGTGGAGATAGTAATGGTGGTTCCATCATCTATAAATTGTTTGAACATAATACCACTGATGCAATTACAGGTGATAATGTCAACATATTTGATAAAGCTGACAATACAACAACTATCACCTTAAGTAAGGGTGCAACTTTTGAGTTACATTCAAATACTAAACAATCATTGTATGTAAATAATTTCAATATTAGTGGCACTAGCAATAACAAATCAACCCTTGTTTTAAAAGGTGGAAAGCTGAATGTGAAGGGTAATCTTACACAGCAAGCCATTACTATCACTACCGATAGTGTTATTCGCTTTGAAGATAACAGATCTCAAATAATATGTGGTACAAATTGTATTTTCACAAATTTAGAGTTTAGCAAAAATCAAATATATACATTGTTTGGCAATGGTAATAATGCAATTATTGGAAATGATTCTAACAGCAATATTGACATATTTAATGGCATCAATAATAATACTATCATAACTTTGAGTGATAGTGCAACTTTAAAGTTGGATGGTGCGGAGAATCCGAAAGACCAAAAAACCCTATATGTGAAAGATTTCAAAATTAATGATGGAGGTGCCAACAACCAAACAATTCTCAATTTAAATGGTGGAAATTTAAAAGTAAGCGATACTCTTATACAAGGAACCCGAGCACCATCAAATCCATCAAATCCACCAGATCTATCAAACATACCAAATACTCTTATCAAATTTACAAATGAAAAATCTCAAATACAATGTAATGGTACAGATTGTAATTTCACAAATATAGAATTTAGTGGAGAAAGAGTAGGTAAGGAGTATAATTTGTTTGACAATGATGTCGGTGTCACTAATGCAATTACAGATAATCTTAATAATAATGCTGTCAATATATTTAAAACTGGTAATAATGTTGCAACCATAACTTTGAGTAATAGTGCAACTTTAAAGTTGAACGGTGCGACTGGTTCAAAAACCCTATATGTGGGAAATTTCAATATTAATAATGGAGGTGTTCCTGAGAAGATAACAACTCTCCATTTAAATGGTGGAAGTTTAGTGATAGAACATAGTAATGGTACTCTCATACAAACAAATAATACTCTTGTCAAATTCACAAATAGCGATTCTCAAATACAGTGTAATGGCACAGGTTGTAATTTCACAAATATAGAATTTAGTGGAGAAGGATCAGCTAAAGAATATAAGTTATTTGATAGTAGTAATAATGCAATTACAGATAATCTTAATAATAATGCTGTCAATATATTTAAAACTGGTAATAATGTTGCAGCCATAACTTTGAGTAATAGTGCAACTTTAAAGTTGGGTGCAACTGGTTCAAAAACCCTATATGTGAAAAATTTCAATATTAAAGATGGAGATATCAACAACCAAACGATTCTCAATTTAAATGGTGGAAAGTTAACAATAAGTGAAACTCTTACACAAGGAGATGCTACAAAGACTCTTGTCAAATTCACAGGTAGCGGTTCTCAAATACAGTGTAACGATAAAGGTTGTAAATTCACAAATTTGGAGTTTAGTGAAACGCAACAAACATATAAGTTGTTCAGTAATGCTGGTAATGCAATTGCAGGAAATACCAACATATTCACTAAAGAAGATGATGTGAAAGCAAACATCACCTTAAATAAAGAAGCAACTTTGGAATTACATAAAGACCAACATAACCATACTTTATATGTGAATAATTTCAATGTTGGTGACACTGATACTAATGGTGACAAACAAGCAACCCTTGCCTTAAAAGGTGGAAAGTTGAATGTGAGTAACACCCTTACACAGCAAGCAACCGCCAACGCTGGTGTTGTTAATATTATTCGCTTTGAAGATAAAAATTCTCAAATAATATGTGGCCAGGAATGTACTTTCACAAACTTAGAGTTTAGCGGAAAACAAACATATACATTGCTTGGTAATGGTAATAATGATGCAATTATTAGAAATGATCCCAGCAGCGGCACTATTAACATATTTGATGGCACCAATAATACTACCATAACTTTGAATAAAGAAGCAACTTTGGAATTACATAAAGACCAACATAACCATACTTTATATGTGAATAATTTCAATGTTGGTGGTACTGGTACTACTAGTAATGACAAAATGGCAACCCTTGTCTTAAAAGGTGGAAAATTGAATGTGAGCAGTACATTTACACAAAGTGATAATAGTGTTATCCAATTCGAAAGCACGGATTCTCAAATAGATTGTAGAAGAGGAACTGGATGTGATTTCAAAAACATAGAGTTTAAAAAAGATAGTAATTCGACTGATTATAGCATAGCAGGGGCGGCGATAACAGACAACATCACAGGTAGTGCTGACCTTTCTAGGGCAAAAATTACCTTAAAAAATGTTTCTCTAAATATAAGTGGTGAGTCATCTTCAGGTAGCACAAGAAGTTATAATTTGTCGAATTTTATTTTGGAAGGTGAATCTAAACTTATTTTAAATAACGATAATGTAAAACTCATAGTTGATAAGGATAGTATATTGGAAAACACACAAACAATTTCTCTAAAAGAGAATAGTGAACTTTCCATAAATTCCACATTAACAATAAAAGCAGGTGCCTCACTCAGTCAAGAAAACAACACTAGCAAAATTGTATTTAATGAAACAAGTGCTAAATTAAAATGCGATGGAAAATGTGATTTAAGAAATATAATTTTTGCCAGTGCTGGTACTACTAAAAATAAATATCATATTTTTGGAAACGGATCTAATATTGAGGGCTCATTTGTAAATAATGGTATGAATATCAAAGTTAAGGATGCTGAATTGTATATAAACGATTCAAGTGCAAGAGCTGACATAGAGACTGTAAAAATTGAAGATTTAGAGTTGTCCAGTTCAGATTTCCATTTAAACGGAACAAATGTGGAAATGAAAAAATTTGCAGGAGATAATAATTCAAAAGTTGTTTTTGAAAATGATAAAATGCATTTGAACATACAGCAAAGTGTAGATAATCTAAATTTATCATTTAATAATGGAAAGTATCTTATTAATGATACCAAGACCAGCGCCGTTCAAATGGGCACGGATAGTGAATGGAACAAAATAAAAAATATAGATTTGAAAAATTCTACATTAATTGTTGGAAAAGACTTTGGTAATGGTGGTAAAATTAATTTGGATAACTCAATGTTAGATATTGGTTATAACAAAATTAAGGGAGACGTAGTTAGTCATGCCTATGGAAAAATTAAAATTTCTGTTAGTGATGATGGTAAGAATTTAACTAATGGTAGTTTTGAAGGTAAAATAGAAAAGGATACCCATATATACATAATCCCGACTTTAGCGACCGATGTATCAAAAAGAGTAACTATAGCTACAAATAGTAGTAACTTAATATTCCATACCAATAATTTATTATATAAATTATGTAGTAGTTATGACAGTAGTACTAAAAAATGTACTTCTGCTAATTCGGGTGAATTTGTTATAGTAAAGACAGACACACAAGATTATTTGAATACAATAAATGCAGGAGATGAAAATGGTGGTCTAAAAAAAGAAAACAACGAAAAAATCATGAATAATTTTATAAATAAAAAACTAGATATAACTGGAAAAGCACTTGAAGTATATAACAATTTACAAGAACAACTTACCCAAGGGACACTTGAAGATTCCAAAAAAGCAATGAATGCCGTTGCTCCAGATATTGCTTATTCATCTGATAAGGTTATAAATAGCAATTTCAGAAGTATATCTAATATCATTAGTTCAAGGCTAAACCAAAGAACCAATAATCATATTTTAATCAAAACAAAAGTTTATGATAGAGCTGGTTATAACTCTCAATATGAAAATTATATTCAAGACCTAAATAAAGAAAATGATAATTCTTCTGATACATCAGATTCTAAGGACAACAGAAATTATTCACAAGGTTTAAATGAAAATACACCACCACAATTTTTATTAAATAATCTTAAACAACAATTGTTATATACAAGTAATATATGGGGTGAATTGCTATACAACACTATGGAACAAGGAGGTGACAAAGATAACAAAGTAAAATCAACTTCTGGAGGTTTTGTTATTGGTGTTGATACAATGACAAAATATAGCAAATTGGGTGTAAGTTATGGATATATAGACACAGATATAAAAGGTTTCGAAAGAGATACAAAGATGGGAAGTCATATTTTAAGTGTTTACAATGAATTGAATTTAAGTGGTTTATATTTAAGTAGCATTGGCTCTATTACTTATTCGAGTTCTAAAGAGAATGATATCATATCTAAAAATGCAAAATATAATACAGCTGCTCTTTCTGTTCAATCTATTTTGGGAATCGATAATGACTTTTTAATACCAGAAGTTGGTATTTCAATGGTAAACTCTGGATGGTTCTTTGACTATGATGACAATTTAGATCAAAAAGTTAAACAAAAAAAGACTTATAATGTTATGAGTGGTATTGCAAACATAAAATACAAAAATGTTGTTGATAGAGAAAACGATGTTCAGTTTAAAACTGAAATTAAAGTTGGTGTTGTGTATGACATTTTTAATACAAATCCAGAATACGAAGTTACTTTTGGTAGTAGCACTTATCCGATAAAAACAATTCCAGAAAGTAATAAAATGTCTATAAATTATGGTATTGGGCTTACCTTGGATTTCTTAAAAACTTCTTCAATTTCATTCAATTATGGTGGCGAGGTTAGAAAAAATTACAAAAGTGACTCTGTATCATTGAAATTTAATTTGATGTTTTAGTTTTGTTATCTATATATTAAGGTATGGCAGGTGGAAAATTAAGTGTTGATCCTTTGTTCTTAGGTCTTACGAGACCCGCTATGATTCTTGGTGTTACATATGTTTTTGCTGGTGTTGAAATGCTTGCTTCAATGGCTGCATTTGTTGCAACATCAAATTTCATATTTCTTTTTGTGATGTTGCCAACCTTACATGGAATTGCTTATATGATTTGTCTTAAAGAGCCTTTGTCTCTTGAAATGCTTATTATGAAAACAAGCAACTTTATGAGATGTAGGAACAAGACTTTTTATGATGGCACAAATTCCTACGATGTTTATTAATCCATATAAATATGGCATTGTTGGTAAATATATAGCAGTTGCATATCTCTTTTCTGAAGGGTGATGTTTTGTTAAAACATGGGTACAAAAATCATTTCGGCAAGGTTGATTTAATCTAAAAATTATATTTACAATTAGACATATTAAAAATGTGGTTTCCTTTTAAAGGATAACTTTTACATAGATTTGTTTTTAATCAAACATGTATTTATAGTAAATCTCAAATGGAACATAATAAATACGATGTTATAGTTGTGGGTTCAGGTCCCGCCGGTTTGACCGTCGCGATGTATTTAATTAGAAACAATTTAAAGATTGCCCTATTTTCTGGTAATACCATTGGGGGACAATTAACAACTACAACAGACATTGAAAACTATCCGGGCTTTATTGAACCTTTACCAGGTTTTGAATTGATGAATAATATGTTGTTGCAAGCACAACGATTAGGAGTTGAGATTGTATATGATGAAATTACCAATTTGGACTTTGACAAACCTTTTAAATGCCATTCTAATAGCGGAGTTTACGTAGCAGATAGGATCGTTATTGCCACTGGTGCTTCTCCAAGATGGTTAGTAAATGTTCCGAATGAAGAAAAATGGAGAGGAAAAGGAATCAGTGTTTGTGCTACCTGTGATGGAAACTTTTACAAAGGAAAAGATGTTGTGGTAGTTGGTGGTGGTGAATCTGCTGCCATTGAAACTTTACACCTTGCTGGTATTTGCAATAAAGTTTATCTTGTAAATAGAAGTTCAAAACTCAGAATGTCTCAGAAACAAATTGAAAAAATTAAGGGTACTCCAAACATTGAATTGTTACTGGATAGAGTTATTGTAGAAATAGTCAGTAAGGATAATAGAATTATAGATGCCGTAAAAATTGAAAACCCCACAAATAATGAGGTCATGACAATTAATGTTAATGGAATTTTTTGTGCTATTGGCAATGATCCATCAACTGCAATTTTTAAGAATAGTGGTTTAAAATTGGATAACAAAGGTTATATTATAACAGAACACGATGGAGCAAGAACTAATATTGAAAGTGTTTATGCCGTGGGTGATGTGACAAACAAACCTTTCAAGCAAGCAGTTATTGCGGCAGGATATGGGGCTATTTGTGCTATGGAAATTATGGAAGATATAAAAGTTTGAAAAAAAAAAAAAAAATGTATCATAAAGTATGTTTTTTATTTCTGTTGCTAATGCAAATCCTTTAGCATGTGCCGTGTGTACAATTGCTATTGCGGGTGGTCTTGGAATTGCAAAAAAACTCGGTGTCAGTGAGGCATCTGTCGGAGTTTGGGTTGGTGCTATGTTGTTTGCATTATCTCAATGGACTGTTGAATTTTTAATCAAAAAAAATATCAAAAATAAATATATACATTATCTAATGTATCCGTTGTGGTTTTGCACTGTTATTCCTTTGTATTTAGGTGAAACTCCATCCATTATTTTTGGTATTGATACGTTCATGGGAATTGACACGTTTTTATTTTCTCTCCTGAGTGGAATTGTGGTTTTAGTTGGAAGCATTAAATATTACAGATATCTAAAGACAAAAAATGGTAAACCACATTTCAAATTTGAAAAAGTTGTTCTACCAATCCTTTCTTTAGTCTTAATTAGTGTGATATACAATTTTTACCTGTAATTAATTTTTGATGTATAAGGGGAAATAATTTTTGCTTTTAGGTCAAAAATTGAATAAATACAATGTGGTATGAGTGCAAAAATTAAGGTTTCTAATCTTTTTAAATCTTTTGGAACAAAAAATGTTTTGAAAGGTATAAACCTTGAAGTTGCGGAGAAAGAAAGCTTGGTCATCTTAGGCGGTTCTGGTCAGGGTAAATCCGTTTTAATTAAAATTATTTCAACTTTAATGAATGCAGATACAGGAACTGTTGAAATTGATGGTGATGACATTTTGAAATACAATCCAAAACAAAAAGATAAATATTTAGATAAAGTTGGTTATTTATTTCAGAGTGGAGCCCTGTTTGACTCTTTAAAAATTTGGGAGAATGTAGCATTTAGAATTGTAAATAGTGGTGTTCATAAAATTGATGCAAGGGAAATTGCTCTCAATAAATTAAAAATTGTTGGACTTGGTGAAAACATTATGGATTTATATCCAAGTGAGTTATCTGGTGGCATGCAGAAAAGAGTTTCATTGGCAAGAACTATTTGTAATGATCCAGAAATCATTTTCTTTGATGAACCAACGACTGGTCTTGATCCCATCATGAGTGATGTTATAAATAACCTTATTGTAAGTACCTCAAAAACTGTAGGAGCAACTACCATTACTATTACACATGATATGGCATCAGCAAGAAAAATTGCTGACAAAATTGCTTTACTTTACAACGGAGTAATTATTTGGTATGGCGATATTAAAGAAATTGAAAAAACTAAAGATCCTTATATTCAACAATTTATAAACGGAAGGGCAGATGGCCCGATTAGATTTCAACTTTAAATTCGTTGTCTTTAATAACTTGGATATCGTCAACGTTGCATACATTTTTTAGGTCATCGATTGTGTTATTATCCAACTCAATTGGAGTGTTAACTTTAATCGACTGTATAACCTCTTTGATTGATATGTTCTTTTCACTTTTATATTTTCTAACTTCATTTAAAATATTCGCAACAAGTTCACCAAGTTTTTCATATTTAGAATCCACATTTTCAATTATCGGCCAAGTACCTCTTGAAGATATTGATTTTCTCAACTTAAATTCGTCTTCATATAAATTAGCATAAACTTCATCACAAATGGCAGGCAAAAATGGAGCAAATAATTTTAAAATAATGTTAAAAGTATAATGAATAGCACAAATGGCTGATTGCTGTTTTTTATTTATATTCTCAATTTGTTCTGTTGTCAACTGTTGTTCCTTATATTTAAAACCTGTAGCACCATAGCAACGAACTTTTACGATTTCTAAATAATTATCACAAAAATCATCCCAAAAAAACCTCTCCGTAACCTCCAATGCTCTACTAAAATTATATTCCTTAAAAAATTTCGTTGCTTCACCTGCCGTTTTATCAACTTTATTAATTATCCATTTGTCAATGGCTTCTGTAATTTCACTATCTTTGAAGTTTTCAAAACACATTTCACAAAATTTCGCACTATTATAAATTTTTGTGATGAGCTTCTGTCCCATATTAATTTGATCTTCACTATAAGCAGTATCCAACCCAAGCGTCATACCTCCAGTCCAATATCGCAAAGCATCTGCACCTTTTGTAGCAATTAATTTAACAGGATCAATAATGTTGCCAAGCGACTTAGACATTTTTGTTTTATCTGTCGCTAAACACCAACCGCTAATCATTAAATTTTTAAATGGGGTTGTATTTTGGTGGTAAAACGCTTTGACTATTGCACCAAAATGCCAAGTTCTAATAATTTCATGAGCAGAATTTCGCAAATCGAAAGGAATCGGCAAAGTATCAAATCTTTTTTTATCAATACACAAATCATCCGTAATTCCCCAAGAGTTCATAGCAGCAGAAACAGCAGAAGTCGCCCAAGTATCTAAAATGTCAGAATCACCATCAACTTCATCTCTCGTATAACCATTTGGTAAATCAACAAGTGGATCAATTGGTAATTGGTCTGGTGTTGCCAAAATTACTTTACCTTCCTCATTTTTCCTTTTACTATACCAGACAGGCAAAGGAATACCGGAAAATCGTTGACGGGATATGGTCCAATCCCAATTTAATCCATCAATCCAATCATGCATTCTTGCTTTCATCCATTCAGGATGCCAAATAACTTCATCGGTCTTTTTATGTAATTCGTTTTTTATGTTTACACTTTTAATTTTTGAACCGTCATTTTGTTCGTATTCTCCCAAGACTTTGATACTCCATTGTTTTTTCACTAAAAACTCTACCGGAAATTTACTTCTTTCGCCGACTTTTACAGCGTGAGTGATTTTTTCTGGTGCTTTTGTGATTCTTCCATCTGCTTCCAATAGTTCTAAAATTTTTGTTCTTGCATCGGACAATTTAAGACCATCTAAAGAATGGTACTCACTTTTTATCAATTTTTTAAGATCGTCAAATTTGATCTGTCCTCTCTCATTTATACAAATTCTTAACTCTAAATTGTGTTTTTTCCACCATTCTATATCTGTTTGATCACCAAAAGTACAACACATAACAAAACCAGTTCCCTTTTCTAAATCGACTTTTTCGTCCGCTATTATAGGAACTTCAACACCAAGTGGAGTAATCGCCATTTTACCGCTATAATTACCATACAGGGATGGATGACACATCAAAGCAACACAAGCACCTAACAATTCCGGACGAGTTGTCATTATTTCAATAGAACCGCCACCTTTGACATCAAAATTTAAATAATTTTTCTGACTCTCAAATTCTTTATCTTCAATTTCGGTTTGTGCTAATGCAGTCTGATCAATCACATCCCAAATACATGGTTCATCTTTTCTGTAAAGGACACCCTTATTATACAAATCAATAAATGATAATTGAGATATATGTTGAGATGTCGGACTAATGCTTTGATACTTCAAACTCCAATCGTAAGAATGCATAATAGAATGAAACAAGTTATAAAAATCAACATCCTCAGCCTGTTTAATTTCTTCTCTGCAAATCTCACAGAACTTATCTCGTGGCATTTCCTTTCCCCTTATACCTTTCTTTTTTTCTACATATCTTTCGGTAGGGAGTCCATTATCATCAAAACCAATTGGATAAAATACATTTTTTCCATACATTCGCCAGAATCTTGCAATAAAATCACAATGAGTGAAGGACATAATATGTCCCATGTGCAACGTCCCACTAACTGTTGGAGGTGGTGTATCTATTGAAAAAATATTTTCTCTAACGGTATCATTCCAATCAAATTTATAGATGTCATTGTCTATCCAATATTTTTGCCATTTTTTTTCTGTTTCCAATGGGTTATATTTTTTTTCTAATTTCACCTTCTACCAACCTTAATTATAGTTTGGTAATCTAACAATTTATTTGTAAATATCAATTTTTTGTTTTTTAATAGATGTTAGAAGATATGAATGGTAAATAGTTATGGCGATTAACAAAGTTATTTTAGTGGGGAATGTGGGAAAGGATCCCGAGATCCGTTCCTTTGGCAATGGTTCAAAGGTTGCCAATTTTAGTTTAGCAACAACCGATATATGGAAAGACAAAACGACTCATGAGAGAAAAGAGAAAACAGAATGGCACAAAATTGTCATATACAGTGTGGGTTTGGTTAATATAGTTGAAAAGTATGTTAAGAAAGGAACGCGATTGTATATAGAAGGCGCTTTGCAGACCAGAAAATGGACTAATCAACAAGGTGAAGAAAGATATGCAACTGAAATTGTTTTACAAGGTTTTAGTGCAAACTTGCAGGTGTTAGCAAATAATAAAGTAAGTGAAGCAAACAGCAACAATAGTGATAGCAGCGCTGACATTGAGGATGTTGTTAATTATAAAGATGATGCTGACATTAGTGATTCAGTTCCGTTTTAAATCTATTTTAAAACTCTAAAGAAAAACACCGATTTGTTATAGAATTGGTGTTTTTTTGATTTTGCTTACCTTCATTACTTTTTAGAAAAGTAAAGAACGTTTAAAATATGCCAAACAAATTTATAATGCTATCTTTGACGCTATTGTTAGCATATAACTTAAATTATCGATCAATTATTATCGACATAATTTAAAATGTATTGCTCGTTTTTTATTTCTTTTATTTCTTCATTTGTAAAATTCAATGCTTTTAATATATCTATAAGCTTTATTTTTTTATATTCCTCATTGTATTCGGGTAATATGCGAGTGCAATTTCTCAAAAACCACTCATCAGTGGTATCTTTATATTCTTTTGCTATTGCTTCTAAATATCCTCTATCCTTTTTAGACAAGTAAATAAAATCGGTTTCTTTTTTAATTTCTATATCAATGTAATAATCTTTTTCTACTTTAGAAATGTAGTCATCCCAAATTCCCTCTGTGTTTAACAAATTTAATGTATTTGATAAAATAGGTCCATGTGGCAAACTAAAAAAACTGTCAAAAGATAT
>JAIRSX010000068.1 GCA_031255235.1 Rickettsiales bacterium | reverse complement strand
CAATTACAATATTTACAATTACAATTAGAAACTGATTTCATATTCAATCATTTATTAAAATAAATAGAACAATAAATGACAAAAATAAAAAAAATCAACTTTATTTAGTCAATCCCATTTAAAAACATGGTAATACAAAGCTTAGATTATAACATATCTATTTTTAAAAGCAATTTATAACAATATAACAGTGTTGTATTTATGAATGATAATTATAACATATCTATTTTAAAAGCAATTTATAACCACTTTCCGTTTCTGAAGAAAAAAGAAGAAGCAATATAATCAATTAGAGAAGGAAATGCTAATTGCAGGAAAAGAAAGGAAGGAGATGACAACATTCCTCCAAACAATAACAGAGGGAACTAATTGTAAGAAGAAAAAGGGAGTGGGAGGAGAAGGGTAGGATATAATACAGTAATAAAAAACTAACTTTATTTTTTTTAAAAACAATGAAAAATAAAGGGTTGGGTGTTGTTGTGATTAAAATTTTTTGCAAAATAGTAATTATTTAAAGATAGTAAGATACCCTTTCTAAATACTCAAACCTTAATAGTTGACAGTGGTTATACTGGAATACTAAAACTCTATACCAATAACAATAATATCCTAATTCCAAAAAAGAATTCAAAGAAAAACATCCTCTAACAGTAAGAAGATAAAGTAAACACAATCATATCGTTATTGATAACAGCATTTCTTTCTTCATCTTCCTAACAGAAGAAGATAAAATAAACACAATCATATCATATCAAAACAAAGAATAATAGTTGAAAATGTTATAGGAGATATAAAGAAATTCAGAATAATATCTGATAAGTATAGATGTGGAAGAAGAAGATTTGGTCTAAGATTTAATATAATAGCGGGAATCTATAATCTGGAACTATTGTATGAAAAATAAGAAATCATATTTGCAGGAGGTCTAATAACAAAAACAAATCCAAAAAAAACAAAGGGGAGAAACCAACAACAAAAAACAAGTCTAAAGAAAAACACAAAGGAAGAGAAAGAAACAAAGCAAATAAGACAAAGAATTACAGTTGAAAATGTTATTGGCTTTATAAAGAGATTTATCATAATTAATGATAAGTATAGATGTAGAAGAAGAAGATTTGGATTAAGGTTTAATTTAATAATGTGTGGAATTTGCAACTAGGGGAGAAATGAAAATATTTTTTTAGGAACCGGGTCTATTATTTAAAGCAATTATTTTGACGATATTTTTTATGTGTGCTACAACGAATTACGGGTTTAAAAAGTATTTGTTTTAAAATAATGAAAAAGGTTCATTTTGTCGGTATAAATGGTTCCGGTATTTGTGGGGTTGCTTGTATTGCTAAAAATTTCGGTTATGAAGTTGATGGATGTGATATGAATGCAATAGGCGATTATACACATCAGCTTGTTACCAATGGTATTAAATTTTTAGTGGGACATGATGTATCGCATTTAAAAGATAAGGACATTGTTGTTATCTCTCCTGCTTTGCTTTTTAAAGATAAACATAAATCAATTCCGGAAGTAACAAGAGCAATTGAGACTTTACCCACGATAATATGGCAAAAGTTTTTAGAAGATTATATTTTTAGAAAGCAGAATGTTGTGGTAGTTAGTGGAACGCATGGCAAGACTACAACTACGACCTTAACCGCCTTAATGTTAGAAAGACTTGATCCGACTGCTATAATTGGTGGAGAAGTTAAGGAATGGAAGCAGAGTTTCAGGGTTGGGAAAAGTGACTGGTTTGTAGTGGAAGGTGACGAATACGGAGGCAATTTTTTAAATTACAATCCAAGATATTTGCTTATAAATAACTTGGAAATGGAACATCCTGAATATTTTAAGGATTTTGATGATTATTTGGATAATTTTAGAAAAATGTTCAGAAATGTACAAGATAATGGAAAAATTATATTTCCTTATTTTGAAGAGAATATTTTAAATTTAATCAATGAGTCTAAGGATTATTTTAGAAATAAGAATGTAGAGATTGTTTGCTATGATTTTGTGAAACGAGATACAGAATTCAAGTTCTACTTAGTAGAACAAGGATTAGGTTCTGTTAAAATAAATAATGAGACTCTAGTTTTTAAAATATTAGGTGAACATAATATGAAAAACGTTATCTCTTCATCAATTACTGCAATTGAGTGTGGAATAGATTGTAAAGAGATACAAAAAGTATTAGATAGTTTTACCGGTAGCAAAAGACGACTTGATTTGGTTTTTGAAAACGATAGAATTAAAATTTATGATGATTATGCGCATCATCATACTCAAATTAAGACAACTATAGAGGCTTTGAAAAATAACTTGGAAAAAAATGAAAAAATAATTGCCATTTTAGAACCGCATTTAATATCGAGAATAGCTCAAAATACAGAAAAATATAGACAAGCAATGAAAATTGCCGATCTGCCAATTATCACAAAAATTTATAAAAGTAGGGAATCTGATATGGAAGATCCAGATATGCCTAAACTTATAAACGATAATTCAATAGAATACATTGAAAATTTCGATGATATTTTGATACGAATACGGAATTATATTTTTGATAATAAGGAATACAAGTTTAGAGTTTTGGTCATGGGCGCAGGCTACAGTTATAAGCTTACAAAAATGTTAAAAAATATATGTTAAAAATCCAAAATTTATCAATATCATTTAGTGGAAAAGAAATTTTTGACGATCTTAACTTTATCATAAATTCTGATGAGAAAATAGGTTTGATTGGGCGAAACGGTTGTGGTAAAACTACACTATTTAAAATTTTAGCAGGATGTATTACGGATTACGAGGGTAAAATCACAAAAAGCGAAAGTTATAGAATTGGTTATCTGCAACAGCATTTATCTTTTTCAAAAGACAATGTGCTTGATGAAGCATGCCTTGCTCTGCCTGATTATATGGAAGGATATTATTGGGAAGTGGAAAAGATATTAACTCAAATGGGTTTTAGTGATGAAGACAAATTGAGAAATCCTAAAGAATTTAGTGGCGGTTGGCAAATTCGCTTAAATCTTGCTAAGTTACTTATAAGTGATCCGGATTTGTTATTGCTTGATGAGCCCACAAATTATTTAGATATTTTATCTATAAGATGGTTGAAACAGTTTTTAAAAAATTATAAAGGATCTATTCTATTGATTACACACGATCGTGACTTCATGGATGATATCATAACTCATACATTAATTATACATCGTGGAACAAGTATGAAAATTGTTGGTAATACAAAAGATATGTATGAAAAGATTGCGATAGAGGAAGCAAATTATGAAAAAACAAGATTAAATGAAAACAAAAAACGAGAACAAATTGAAAAATGGGTTGCAAGATTTAGATATAAGGCAAGTTTGGCGAAACAGGCACAGTCAAAAGAGAAGATGCTCAACAAAACAGAAAAGAAAACGGAATTACAAGATATAGCAAGTTTGGATTTTAATTTTAAATACAAAGAGTTTGTTGGAAATTCCAATGTGATCGATGTTCAAAATATTGAGTTTGGGTACGATCCATTAAATTATGCTCCTTTATTTCAAAAATTATCTTTTAGGGTCGAAAAAGGGGATAGGATTTGTATCATTGGTAAAAACGGAAAAGGTAAGTCGACTCTGTTGAGATGTCTAAATAACGATTTGCAATTATTGAATGGAAAAATTTGGTATAATCCGAAGACAGAAATTGGTTATTTTGGACAAATGAATATTGAAAATTTTAATTTGAATAATAGCATAGAACAGGAATTACAGGAGGTGGATTTTCAATTACCAAGAGGACAGATTTTAGCGGCAGCAGGTAAGATGTTGTTTAAAAATGACGACTATAAGAAAAAAATAGCAATGTTGAGTGGGGGTGAAAAGTCAAGAGTTGCCCTTGCCAAAATTCTACTAAAACCTTGTAATTTACTTTTATTGGATGAACCAACAAACCATTTAGATATGGAGTCCTGTGAGGCACTTATGGATGCAATAAACAATTTTCAAGGAGCGAGTATTATTGTTTCTCATCATGAATATTTATTGAATAATATAGCAAACAAACTTATTGTTTTTGACAGCAATAAATGTTTTTTCTTTGAAGGTAATTATCAAGATTTTTTGAAAAAGATAGGATGGAAAGAATGATTGTTAAAATCTTAAATGGATGAGTAAAGATCTAAAGAGGTACGGAGAGAGAAGGGAATCGTTTTGTTCTTTTCTCACAAGACGACTTGAGATATAAAAAAGGATGTAATAGGTACATTCTAATATTTTAAAGCAAAAAACAAAAAATTTGTTTTTTTTTTTTTTGTTGTTGTTCTTTAAAAGAAAAAACGAAAGATATGTTTAGAAAAAATGTTTGGATTGTCAATGTCGTGACAATATTATTATTTAATACAAATATTATTAATGCTGAAGAGATTAAGGAAAATATTGAGGAAGTTAAAGGTTATTTCTTTATAGGAACGTCTTTGAACCAAGTTAATTTTAATATAGGGGAAAAATCTGGTGGTGGTAAGAATTTGGCAGGATTTAGATTTGGTTTTGGTAGTAAGCAAAAATTTTCCGTAAGAACGGAAGGTGAATTAAATTTTCAAAATTCTTATAAATCTGAAATTTCTACTAGGTTTTATGATGTTAAATTTAATTTAGATATATTTGCTTATAATGTAAATGCTTATTTCGATTATGATATGGAAAATTCTAATTTCAAACCTTATTGGGGAATTGGTTCTGGTCTTACATTCATTGGTGGAAAGATCGGAAGAGCACACGTCTGAAC
>JAIRSX010000056.1 GCA_031255235.1 Rickettsiales bacterium | reverse complement strand
TATGTATGTATATAAAGGACGTTCTGAATGGACGTCTTTTATAGTTAAACGACTATGTTTTATCATATATATCCTCCTCTAGTATATAATTTTATAAAATTATATTCTAGTCAAGTACTTTACTTTATTATTTGATTCTAGATTTATTCAAATTATATATATATCTATGTCGATAAGGGAATCTATCTATCTTGATTATCAGGCAACAACTCCAGTTGATAAGAGGGTTTTTGATGCCATGTTACCATATTTCATGGATAGTTTTGGCAATTCATCTTCTTCTTCTCATATTTTTGGTTGGGAAGCTAATAAAGCAGTTGAAATTGCCAGAAAGCAGGTGGCAGACGTCATAAATACGAAAACAAAAAATATAGTTTTCACCTCTGGCGCAACTGAGTCAAACAATCTCGCAATAAAAGGTGTTGCTAATTACAACAAGGACGTCACAAAAAATGTAATTATAACGGCAAAGACAGAGCATAAATGTGTTCTAAACAGTGTTAAAGACTGCCAAAATTATAAGCAAATCTACTTGGATGTTGATAAGGATGGATTTATAAAACTTGATGAACTCGAGAAGTTGTTATCAAAGAAGGATGTCTTGTTGGTTTCCATAATGGGCGTAAACAATGAAATTGGAACGATCCAACCGCAACGAGAAATCGGTGCTTTATGCCATAAATACGGAGCAATTTACCACACGGATTGTGCCCAAGCATTTGGAAAAATTAAAATAGACGTAGAAAAAGATAATATTGATTTGATGTCCATATCGGGACACAAAATTTATGGACCAAAAGGTATTGGAGCAATTTACGTATCCCCCGCTGTAAAATTAAAACCAATTTTGAGTGGCGGCGGTCAAGAGCGAAACATCAGAAGTGGAACATTGGCAGTAGAAATGATTGTTGGGTTAGGTAAAGCAGCAGAATTGATGCAACAAGATTTTGACAAAGATACTAAACACACCAAAGATCTTTTTGATACTATTTACGACGGAATGATGAGGATTCCACAAGTTTATTTAAATGGAAGCAAAGAAAAGAGATGGTTTGGCAACTCTAACTATAGTTTTGCGGGAATTGAAGGTGAAAGTATCATGTTGCGATGTCAAGAATTTGCTGTTTCTTCTGGCTCAGCTTGTACTTCAAATGATTTAAAATCAAGTTATGTTATTGAGGCACTCGGTGGCGATCCAGAGCTTGCTCATTCATCTATTAGAATTGGAGTTGGACGTTTAACTAAAAAATCGGATGTAGAATTATTAGTTAAAAGATTCCAAGAAGAAGTTCCATATTTGAGAAATATGAGTCCGTTATGGGAACAAATGCAGATGAAAAAATAATAAAGTAACAAATAACCAAATTTTTGATTGAATAAAAATTATCACCCAAACCTCAAAAATTTTCTTTTTTACAAAAAGATGGGTAACATAAAACATGGATATGCAAAAAATTGTGAACCAGTTGGTGCCGATGGTTATTGAGGAAACTGGTAAAGGTGAGAGGAGTTTCGATATTTATTCCCGATTATTGAAGGAAAGAATAATATTTCTAACTGGTGAATTTAATGATACCATGTCTTCCTTGATTGTTGCACAACTTCTTTTTTTAGAATCTGAGAATCCCGATAAAGATATTTTCATGTATATAAACTCTCCCGGTGGAGTTGTAACATCCGGATTAGCGATTTATGACACAATGCAGTACTTAAAATGTCCTGTTTCTACTTTGTGTGTGGGTCAAGCATGTTCATGCGGTTCTCTAATTTTAATGGCAGGAGCAGAAAATAAGAGATACGCTTTACCTAATTCAAGAATCATGATACATCAACCAAGCGGTGGTTTTAGAGGACAAGCAACAGATATTGAAATTCACGCTAAAGAAACAATGAAAATAAAAAATTTATTGAACAGTCTATATGCTAAACACACCGGGAAAAACATTAAGGAAGTTGAAAAAGCAATGGAAAGAGATAATTTTATGTCCCCCGAAGAAGCGTTGAAATTTGGATTAATTGACAAAATTGTCGTAAATAGGGATGAAATAACAAAATAATTTGTGATTTTCTTTTTTAATTTTAATGTTTAAAAAACACATAACCAATGGTACTCTTTTCAAAGCAAGAAAAAAAGATTGACGGCGATATTTATGGATACGGAGACGATGAATTATCCTGTTATGTCTTGATGCTAAATTTTTTAGCAAATGGAAAAAGTGAAATTACCAATGTTGTAAAATCTAAAAGCATTTTGACTTTGGTGGATATTTTAAACCAACTTGGTGCATCTATTTTAGAAAAAGATAATGAGTTTGTTGTTTATGGTGTAGACAAAAACATAAAACTACCAGACAATGTTATTGATGTAAAAGAATTAAAAGAGATTCTGTATTTGGTTTTAGGTTTGCTATCTTCATATGATTTGAACTTTTTTTTCAAGGGAGAAGATAAACTAAAAAGCGAAAATTTAGAATATTTGTTTTCAGTTTACAAGGATCTTGGGTTGTCTTTTATTAGTAGAGAAAACAAGTTTCTACCTTTCTTAAAAATGAATAAGGCTAAAAAACCCATAAACCATGAATACGATTCCACATCTTGTCTGATTAAAAATTCATTATTGTTCGCAGCTTTGGGTTCAAACACCAAAAATAATGTAATAGTTGAAAGACAAAAAAGTAGAAATCATTTAGAAAACCTTCTCAAAATCTTTAATATCAAATATGATGAGTTTGAGGTCGGCATTAAATCAAATTTGATGACGAAAATTGGTAAAAAAATTGTAATAAATGGGGGACAAAGCATTAAAAACATCTCCATGAACATTCCAACAAGCACAAAATTCGCTTCGTATATAGCAACAATAGGATTATTAATCCCAGATTCAAACATTCTCATAAAAAATGTTTTGGTCGGAGAATGTAGAGATTTTTATTTTAGAACTTTAATCGATATGGGAGCAGATTTGTTTTTCCTAAATCAGAGACTCGTAAACAATGAGAAAATTGTTGATATTGCGGTAAAATACAAGAAAATAAAAGACTTCGTAGTTCCAATAAACAGAGTGTTAAATCTTGCTGACGAATATTATTTATTTGCCCTAATAAGTGCTGTTTTGGGTATCAAAGTTTCAATACAAAATGCAGATTTTTTGAAAAAAACAGAAGGTTATGACGACTTTTTAAAATTATTAAACACTGTTAAAATCCCTTACCTCATAAAAGATAACACCCTTGTCTTATCCGGTGAAATGGATGTCAGCACTACCATAGATACAACATTTATCAAAAATAATGATCTTTTGTTTACCGCTGGGCTGTTTGGTCTTTTCATGGACAATGAAGTGACAATAAGCGAAAGAATAAATGATATTTATCCAGATTTGCCCGTTTTTTTGAAAGGAATTGGTCTAAATTGTGAATAATTTATACCATTCCATTTTCTAAAATTTTGACCTTCCCATCAACAAAAGCACTTTCCACAAAATTATTTTCAATGATTAATGATATTTCTAACGATTGCCCTGAAGGTTGTCGTAAATTAAAAATATTATTTGTTGTTTTATAGTTCTTATAAGTCTTATAAATTGCGGTTGCGATAGATCCACTACCACAAGCAGTTTCAGCATACAACGTATTGATTTTTTTCACATATACAAAAGGCGTGAGTTTGTTTTCATCAACAAATAATATTCCACTTGCAATTTCTCTTTTCAAACCAAATTCCTCAAGCAGAAAATTCGCATAATCCTTGTCAGCATCCTTATACAATAAAGACGTGTTTTCAATTACCAAATGAACAATACCATCAAGTTTTACCAATGTTGCTCCATCCTTTTCCTCAATTAGATCATTAAAAGACAAGTTAACATCAAGTTTGATCTTTGATTTCTCATTCTTAACCTCACAAATAACAGGAAAAGTAGTACCCGACACCTCAAATTCCACCTTTCCATCCCTCCCTTCCAGTAAAAAAAATCCAAATGCTCTTGAAGCATTACAGCAAAATTCACCACCTGCCATTTGTAGCCGTTTTCCGCCTTGTTCCAAAAATCCAACCTGTTCCGCATTCTTATGTTTATCTAAAAGCAATAAAGATATTTCTCTTTGTTCGTCCCTTGAAACTGGACTATTAACAATGATTGTATCATTCCCACTTGGAGAAATCAAAGTGTAATTTATCATACGTTGATGATAAATCGCAAAAACTATTTTGCAATAAACACTATTTATACTCGGAACCATTCTATAAATGATGGTGCTTGACTAGAAATGTTAACCTTAACTAGATTACCACCTTTTTTTTTACTTCTTTTTCACATCTCTTTTCGCTACTTTTTTTTTAGCACTTTTTCCTCCTTCTTTTTCTAAATGCTTTAAATACTTCTTTGTTAGTCTTAAAATCATCTTTTTACAAATTCCTTTTTTATCTAGTTTTCTATTAGACCTGGTGCGTAAATCCTTTCTTGTCCACTTTCATAACTCATAGTTGTAAATCC
>JAIRSX010000026.1 GCA_031255235.1 Rickettsiales bacterium | reverse complement strand
CAGTGCAAATTCTTTTGCTGTTGATGGAACATATGTAGCAGGTGGTGTTTTCACTAACATTAGTTACACTAACTCTTCTTTGAGAAAAGATAAGACAAATGAGGTTGAAGCAACTGCATTATTCGGACTTTATGGCAAGGGTGCATTTGACAATGCTGGTTCTTTGGTAAAAGCAACCGACTTTGTTTATGGCGGTTTGAACGCTTCTTATTCTAAAGAAGGAGATGAAAAAGGTACTGATGTAGGTGTTGTATTGGGATACGCAGCTAATCCAACTCTTAAAGTATATGCTGAGTATTCTTTCGGAAAACGAGAAGAAACAGGAATGAAAGCTAATGTTAATACTGTGAATATTACTACTAAATTAAGTTTCTAATTTGTTTTAGTTTTTGAAAAAGAGGGTTTTGATTTAAAAAATCAAGACCCTTTTTTAAAATCAAAATTTCTGCAAAAAGTAAAAACAAAAAATTGATTATTCTGAAATAAACTAATATTCTATATGAAACATGAAAAGAATATTTTTATTAATACTGTTTCTGTCCGTTACTTCATGTAAATATTTGGATTTAAATGTTAGGAGTGATGGTACTGTTGAACCAATTTCATATATAGATACGGGTAAATTAGAAGACAACCAAGAAAATAATAAATTGAAAATTGCTTTGTTGTTCCCTTTTTCTGGTAGGGCAGAGAGAATTGGTGATATGATGTTCAAAGCGGCACAGCTCTCAATGTTTAACCATAGAATAAGTAATGTGGAATTATTACCTTTTGACACGAAAGGAACTGATTTTGGTGCTGTCGATGCCATTAATTCCGCCATTAGAAGTGAAGCAGATGTAATTGTTGGGCCGTTTTCCACACAAGAAACAGAAGCAGTGATAGATATTGCAAAAGCAAATAACATAATTGTCATGTCCGTGAGTGACAACCAAAACCTAATCACAAAAAATCGTCCAAATCTATATTTGCTTGGGTTAACTCCACAGCAGGAAATAGATAGACTTATCAGTTATTTGATTGATAAACAAAACTTTTATGCCTTTTCAGCTTTGTTGCCTTCAAGTATTTATGGAAGTTCTGTGTCACAAGATTTCACCAATGTTATCAGAAAAAAAGATGCTAAAATAATTAAGAGAGAGTTTTATACGCCTAATGACCAAAGACTTTTTTTAAAAACGACAGAGTTATTAGGATCGGTTTCCTATAGGGATGAAGCATACAAAAGATACGAACAAGAAAAAGAAGTAGCGAGGAGGGAGAATTTGAAGTTAAAGGTAGAATTTCAATATACAGAGGACGATAAAATTTATACCGACGGTCTTTTGATTCCGGACAGTGGCGTTAATTTACAAAGAATTGGTAAATTTTATGATTCTTATATGGGAAACAAAAAGCCGGTTTTGATCGGTACAAGCAAATGGTTAAATAATAATCTTTATAATGACGTGAATTTTGAAAATGCTTATTTTACATCACCAGATCCATTAAATTACGTGAATTTTCAGAATAATTTTTTTGATGTCTTCGGAGTTTATCCGCTAAGAATTTCAAGTTTAGTTTATGATGCTATTACTTCTTTGATTGAAAGTTATGCTGCGGCACAGGATAAAGAGAATATTAAATATGCACTTGAAAACTATCAGGGTTTTGACGGAATAAATGGCAAATTTAGATATTTGCATACTGGTATGTTAGAAAGAAAATTGTGTATTATGAAAATAGAAAAAGGCAAGTATAATATTGTGGATTATGATGACAACCCATTTTTAGAATATTAAATGAAAAAAGTTTCAATTATAGTTCCAGTTTTTAATGCCGAATCATTTCTAAGAAGATGTTTGGATACACTTGTGAGGCAAACATTAAAAGATATTGAAATCATTTGTGTAAATGATAATTCCCAAGATGGTTCTTTGAATATTTTAAGAGAGTATGAAGAGAAGGACGATAGAATTAAGGTTATTAGTTTAGATAAGAATTTTGGTGTAAGTTATGCAAGAAATGAAGGTATAAGAGTTGCGAATGGTGAGTATTTAGGTTTTATTGATGCAGATGATTATGTTGATACAGATTTCTTTGAAAGACTTTATAATGAAAAGGATAATAATGACATTATAAAAGGTAACGTAAAAGTTATAAATTTAAAAGGGAAGGAAGAAACCTTGACGGAACTTAACAACAAAATTAGAAAGGACAAATACAATTTTTACTCTATGTTTTGGAGTGCTATTTATAAAACTGACTTTATAAAAGACAATGAACTGTTTTTTAATGAGGAATTGATAAGTGGGCAGGTTGGAGTTTTTTTAGTGAATGCTGTTGAAAAAGCGAACAATATAAAAATAATAGATGATGTTTTTTATCATTACATTAGAGTGCAAAATTCCTTGATGTCCCCGTATTTGAATATAAAAAAAATAAAATCGCGGTTGAAGGCAATAGATATTATGATAGAGTTGGGTAAAAAATATAATTCGCAGACGGCAACAAATAATGCCATTCATTCTATAAAAAGATATTTTTATAAAAACACATCAAAGGAAAGCAGAAATTTAGTTTTGGATAAAATGTTGGAGTATGGCCTCATAAAGGATAAGGATAAGGCATATAAAAAATTAGAACAAGAACAGGAGCAAGATTTTCCTTCAAGAACCATTAAAATTTTTAATATTCCTGTTTTAACAATAAAAAATGACGTTATTTATCTGTTTGATTTATTACCAATCTTAACCATTGATTATAAATAATCTCGCTTTATTATTTAAACCACTCAATTTTTAGAACTATTTTTGTTTAAAACTTACTAAATTTGTTCTATTCGCGAAAATGTGCCCCACAAGCGTCAATTATTTGGTAAATTTCACTATGATAGAAAGAAGAAAAGAATCAAAAACGCATCTTCAAAAAAACGCGATATTTTTTACATAAAAGCAAACAACTCAACACACCACATCAAGATATCAAAAATACTTATTTAACATCTAACCAAATCGCCCCCTTCTATGGAAAATAGAAGGAGGCTATCTGAATTACCAAGCAAAATGCGCAAATGCTTTATTTGCCTCAGCCATTTTAAAGACTTCTTCTTTCTTCTTAATTGCCCAGCCAGTATTATTCAAAATTTCATTAACTGCTTTGAAAATCTTTTCTGCTAAACTTTTACCACTTTGTTTTCTAATTGAAGTTGTCAACCATTTAAGTGCTAAAGCACTACCTCTTCTCTCTTTAACTTCTGTAGGAACTTGATAAGTAGCACCACCAACCCTTCTTGCTCTAACTTCAATTGTTGGAGTAATTCTATCTAAAACTTCCTCAAAAACTTCCAATGGTTCTCTTTTAATTTTATCCTTTACTAAATCAAAAGCACCATAAACCGCTTTCTCAATAATGGATTTTTTACCATCCAACATAATAGAATTTATAAGTCGTGTGACTAATATACTATGATATTTTGCATCTGGTATAATTTCCCTAACCGGTATTCTTCGTCTTCTCATATTTCTCCTTTATTTTGGTTTCTTAACTCCGTATTTACTTCGTCTAACCTTTCGGTCTTTAACGCCCTGTGTATCTAAAACACCTCTAACAATATGGTATCTAACACCTGGTAAATCGGGTACTTTTCCACCCCTCAAAATAACCATACTATGTTCCTGCAAATTATGCCCTTCACCAGGAATATAAGCAATAACCTCGTATCCATTTGTCAATTTAACTCTGGCAACCTTTCTCAAGGCAGAGTTTGGTTTTTTTGGAGTTGTAGTATAAACTCTAACACAGACACCTCTAACAAAAGGAGAACCCTTCAAGGCAGGGGACTTACTTTTGACCCTCTTGTCTTTTCTTGGCTTTCTAACTAACTGATTTACTGTAACCATCTTTCTTTTTTTATTAAATAATCCACAAAAACTAATTGCAACCCAGTTTTTGTATGCATTATACCTTTTAACGTTCTGTGGGAGAGAATAGAATCCTTTCGTAAAAAGTCAAATATTTTTTAGGTAAGTGAATAAATAGTGTCTCTAATTTGTTCAATACCGACACCACTTCTGCTACTGGCAAACAAAGTTTCTCCAAATAGCGCTGTATGCTCCTTGAAAACTTTTTCAATCTCTTTAATTCTAAGATTTAGGTCGGTGTCTTTAATTTCATCAATTTTAGTCAAAATGATTTGATACAAAATACCACTATTATCTAATATTAACATCATTTGTTCGTCGTTTTCTTTTATTCCATGTCTGCTGTCAATCAATAAAAAAACTCTTTTTAAGTTTTTTCTTTTTAAGAGGTACTTAAAAATCAAATCGTTCCAATTTTCAACTTCTTTTTTATTTGCCTTTGCGTAACCATATCCTGGAGCATCAACTATAGCGATTTTATTAGCGACCTGAAAAAAGTTTAATTGTTTTGTTCTGCCAGGTGTCTTTGAAACCAAAGCAATTTTTGAATTTGTAATTGAATTTATAAGACTTGATTTTCCAACATTGGATCTACCAATAAAAATAAATTCCGTTAAATCATTTGGTGGTAAATCCACTTCCTTTGAAGCACCCAGCATAAATATTGGTTGATTTTTTGTAAAAAAAAGAGTAGATGCGTTTACCATAAGAAGTTTAATAATACAGAGTTTGAATATATATTCTTTTGTGTATTTTTCAAATATTTTTTGCTTTTTAAAAAATATACCACTATTAATAACAGTGCGGGTTTATAGCTCAGTTGGTTAGAGCGCTACCCTGATAAGGTAGAGGTCGATGGTTCAAGTCTATCTAAACCCACCACTAATTTAATGTGGATTGTTGATGTTTAAAAATGGTATGGAAGCGAAAATTAAACCAAGAGATAAAAAGATAATAGTGCTTATAGGAATTATGGGCTCTGGTAAAACCACCACCGGTTTTAGTTTGGCACAGAGGTTAAATTTGAAATTTGTTGATTCTGATTCAGAAATAGAGAAAAAAGAAAACAAGTCTGTGAATGATGTTTTTGTTGAAAAAGGAGAGGAGTACGTCAAAGAACTTGAAAAAGATATAGTAAAGAAAATATTAAATGCTAACGAGCCTCAAGTTTTATCTATCGGTGGGGATGTTTTTGAGAATGAAGAAGTTAGAAAGCTTATTAAACGAGAAACAATATCTGTATTTTTAGAAGTTGAGTTTGATACTTTGTTGCAGAGAGTCAGAAAAAGAGATACTAGATATGTTTTAGAGAATGGGGACAAGGAAGAAATTCTAAGAGAAATTTTTGATAAAAAGACACCAATCTACAGGGAAGCGGATATTGTTGTTAATGTAACCTACTTAAACAAAGAAATAACTACTAATGTTATTTTTAATTCTTTGAGTCAGTTTATTATGGATAATTAAGGAGAAAAATGGTAAGGAAAAAGAATAATGATGAAAATTTTTCTTTAAAGGAATTGCCTTTAAACAGGAAAGCAGTTGCTGCTTGGTTGATAAATAACACTTCCTTAACCTTTGAGCAAATTGGAAATTTTTGTGGAATGGATGAGTTGGAAGTTTCTGTTATGGCCGATGGGGAAATTAATACCAACATTGTTCCAGTTAACCCGTTGATTACTAAACAACTTACAGAAGAAAACATTAAAGAGTGTGAAAATGATTCCTCTAAAGATCTTGTTCTAGTGAAAAGGGAAGAGGTTCTATTTGAAACAAAGAAAACAAAATATATTCCTATTGCAAGAAGAAGTGATAAGCCAGATGCTATTTTCTTTTTGTTAAAATATTATCCTGACATTACAGACAAAGATATAAATAAACTTACTGGTGCAGCAAAAACATTGATAGAAAATATAAAGAATAAAAATCATTGGAGAATCAAAGAAATTGTTCCAAAGGATCCTGTTTTGTTAGGTTTGTGTTCTAAGTCTTTGTTTGACGAGATAATTGCTAAATATAAGAACAACAATGCTCCAGCATCTGTATAAAATATTAAATTATACTTTTAAAAATGAGAACATTATAGAAACGGCACTGACTCATCCGAGTATTAGTGATAAAAAGAATGGACAGAGTTATCAACGACTTGAGTTTTTGGGTGATGCTGTGTTGGGTCTGACGATAATAGAAGCATTATTGAAGTGTTTTCCGAAGTTGGATGAAGGTAGGTTGTCAAATATGAAGCATGCTTTAGTTGATACAAAAACATTGGCAAATATTGGTGAAAAAATAGGCTTAGGCGACTATATTTATATGTCTCCAGGTGAGGAAAAAAATGGTGGAAGAAATAACCCAAAGATTTTAGAAGATGTCATGGAGTCTCTTATAGGTGCCATATATATTGATGCCGGTTTTGAAACGGCAAAAAATTTTATTTTATCTCATTGGAATACATTTATTCTGAATAAGAAAGAAAATATTATAAAACCATCAAAATCAAGATTGCAGGAATGGTCGCAAAAAAATAATAATGTTGTGCCAACTTATTTATATGAATCCATTGGAACAAAGGAAAAGCCGTCATTCAAAGTGATGTGTAAAATTGAAAACTCCGACATTCCAATTATCAATGTTATAGCAAAAAACAAGAAGGAGGGAGAAATGGAATCCTCTAACAAAGTGATTGAATATATCAAAAAAAATATAGATAAAAATATATAATCTTAATTGAAACGTAAGACAGAGGAACAACAGTTCCCTTAAAGATCGGTCTTTTTTTTCTTATATCTTTTATGACCGTCTTTTATGTTTTTTTGTTCTACTCTTGCTATAGCAATGCTGTTTTCAGTAACATTTTTGGTAATTACTGAACCTGCTGCGACTAAAGAATTATTCTCAATACAAACAGGGGCAATAAAAACCGTATTTGAACCAATAAAACAGTTTTCACCAATGGTTGTATTGTGCTTTTTAAAACCATCATAATTACATGTAATGCAACCAGCACCTATATTTGTCTTTTTACCTATTACAGTATCACCAACATATGATAAATGTGGAATCTTTGCTACCTCTCCTATTGTAGAATTCTTAATTTCAACAAAACTTCCTATTTTGGCAGAATTTTTAATAGTTGTGTTTGGACGAATTTTAGCAAAAGGGCCAACAATACTATTTTCTTCTATCAAGATATCACCTTCTAAATAGCAAAAACTTCTTATTAAGACATTTGACATTACTTTGACACTATTCAAAAAAACAACATTGGGTTCAATTATAACATCCTGTTCTATTTCTGTATCATAACTAAAATAAACTGTGTTTGGATCTTTTAATGTTACACCTTTCGTCATAAATTCTTTTCTTTTCATGTCTTGAAAAATGTTTTCTGCAATTGCCAAGTCTTCCCTTGAATTTATACCCTGAATCTCATTCTCATCAACTATAACATACTTTGATATTGTGTTATCCAATTTACTTAATTTTATAGTGTCGGTTAAATAATATTCCTTTGAAGCGTTGTTATTATCAATTCTTTCTAAATATTCTTTTAATACGTTGCCTTTAATTGCCAATACTGCTCCATTGCACAATCTGTTTTGCTTCTCTTCCTCTGTGGCATCTTTATATTCTATATTTTGGATAATTCTGTCGGCATCAATTTGAACTCTGCCATATTTATTGGAGATATTTTTTGTTTCAAAAACTGACGAAACTTGTACCACATCCTTTTCTTGAAGTTTTTCAAGCATTTTACAATAAGTTTCTTGTTTAATTAAAGGTATATCACCATACATAACAAGAATATCATTATCCTTGTTAACTAATTCTTGGAAACCGACTTTTGTAGCAGTGGCAGTTCCGTTCTTATTCGTTTGAATAACTTTTTTTATATTATTGGAGTAAATATAATCCACATTTTTCTCATTGCAAACCACTATAATTTCTTCTGCTTCCAATTTTTCTGCGGTTCCAATAATATGGTGTATGATTTCCAATCCACCTATCTTGTGAAGATGTTTAGGAATGTCACTGTTCATCCTTGTACTATTGCCCGCCGCAATGATAATAACCGATACTTTTTTTGACATATATACAATATATTTTCTAAATTATATGAAATAAGAATCAAAAAATGAGTTATTTTTTGTATAGTTTTTTAACTATCCTGCTATCTCCTTTCATAAATATTTATATATTTTTTAGGTTATTTTGGGGCAAAGAGGAGTTTGGTAGACTTAAAGAAAAATTTGGACGACCGACAAAAAAGAGACCGAAGGGGGATATAATTTGGGTTCAGGCGGTCAGTGTTGGTGAATCAATAGTCGCATTAACTTTGATTGATAAATTGATAGAACAAAATAAGGATGCCACAGTTCTATTAACAACCACTACGAGAACAAGTGCAAACCTTATAGAGTCAAAAAATAAATCGCCTAAAATAATACATCAATATACGCCTATTGATAAAATACACACCATTCTTAAATTCTTAGACTATTGGAGACCTATTGCTCTCATAAATATAGAAAGTGAAATTTGGCCAAATGTTATTGTCAGAACTCATAAAACCGGCGCAAAAGTTATAATTGCGACAGCCAAAATGAGTGATAGAAGTTTTGAGAGATGGAAGAAGTTTGATAGAATGCGGAGGGTAATCTTTTCAAATATAGATATTTGTTATCCTCAAAGTGAAGAGGATTCCAAGAAATTACAGGTGCTTGGCGTTAAAAAAACAATATCACTTGGTAATTTAAAACTTGCAACACCCAAAGCATCGATAAATCAAAAGTATTATGAATCTTTAAAAGAGGGGATTGGTGATAGACCTACCATTGTTTTTGCCTCTTTACATTATGAAGAGCTGGATTTTGCCTATCAAATCCATAAGGAATTAAAACAGAAATATCCGAATTTACTATCGTTTTTTACTTTGAGGCATGGAAAATATACCTCTCCTGTTAAAGCATTTTTAGAAAAAAGGGGAGAAAATGTTGTCAGAAAATCTCAAAAAGAAAGAATAAAAAAAGATACAACCATTTATATTTATGATGAAATGGGTGAAATGGGATGTTTTTACGAAATAAGTGATGTAGTTATTATGTGTGGTTCTCTTGTAGATGGAATAGGTGGACATAATCCAATCGAAGTTGCAAAATTTGATTGTGCTATCATTACAGGTCCATTCATTGCAGGTAACAAAATTTTATTCGATGAGATGCTAAAATATGATGCTTGTATTGTTAACAAAAATAATGATGTTGTTAATGAAATGATTAAAGAGGTTGGTGATTTAATCAATAACAAAGAGAGGCGGGAAAAATTAAAATTAAATGCTTTAAAAACCACTGAAAAATATTCACATATTGCCTCTGAAATAGCAAGAAGCATAACCGAAACTATAAATGGGGAATAATTTTTATAATTTTTGCATACGAAAAGTCCTCCATATTAATGGAGGACTTTAGTTTTTAGTTGTTAAACTCAATAATATCTTTTCCTTTTCCTTTCATAATCTTGCTGTGTGCAACAAGTCTAATAGCATTTATCTTAATAAATCCTTTCGCATCTACTTGGTCGTAACCACCCTCTTCATCCATTGATGATAATTTTTGATCATATAGACTTGAGCTACTTTCTCTTGCAAGAGGGAAGCAATTTCCTTTATAAAGTTTCAAAGTTACTGAACCATCTATTGCTTCTTGTGATTTTTTAATTGCCGCCATTAAGAAATCCATTTCTGGTGAAAACCAAAAACCGTTGTAAACAACCCTTGCAACTTCTGGTGCCAACATATCTCTGATTCTCATAACTTCTCTATCCATTGCAATTCCTTCAATATCTCTATGGGCAACATACAAAATTGTTCCACCAGGAGTTTCATAAACACCTCTGGATTTTACACCAACAAATCTGTTTTCTACCATATCCAAGTGTCCTATACCATTTTCTGCACCAAGTTTATTCAAGTATAAAAACAATTCCAATGGATCAGTTTTTACTGTTTTATCTTCCAAATTTTCAACCTTTATAGGTATTCCATCTTTAAATGTAATTTTTATTTTTGTAACTTTATCTGGTGCTTTTTCTGGTGTGTTACTTCTGTTATAAACGTAGTCAGGTGTGATGAAATTAGGATCTTCCAAAACACCAGCTTCGTGTGATATATGAAGCAAGTTTTCATCCTCGCTATATGGCTGTTTAGTTGTTTGAGAAACCGGTATTTTATTTTCTTCGGCATATTTCAATAAATCACTCCTGCCTTTAAATTTATCCAAAAATTCCTGATCTTTCCATGGTGCGTAAACCTTAATTTTTGGATTTAGAGCATAGAAAGACAATTCAAATCTACATTGATCATTTCCTTTACCAGTACAACCATGTGAAACCCAATTTGCACCTTCTTTTTCAGCGATTTCTATTTGTTTTTTTGCTATTAAAGGTCTTGCCACAGACGTTCCCAATAAATATCTATTTTCGTAAACTGCTCCTGATGAGAATACAGGAAATATGTATTTTTCAACAAATTCTTTTCTCAAATCAAGTATGTAGGGTTTTGCTCCCAATGCTTTTGCTTTTTCCTCGACTTTTTTCAAGTCTGCGTCACCTTGTCCAATATCTGCCGTAAAGGTTATAACATCATAACCCTTGTCAATCAACCATTTCAATATACAAGAAGTATCCAAACCACCTGAATACGCTAATACAATTTTTTCTTTTGCCACAAGTTCCTCCATTTTTCAACAAAAAAATAAGCATTACTTTTGGTAATACTCACTAATAAATTTATTCTAAATTCCAAAAGAGCAAGTATCACCTACTTCGTAAATCCCTTAAAAACCTAGTAAAAAATAACACATGTGCAGTATACAACACATAAAATAATAATCAAATATTATCTTTGTGTATTATAATGTCTATATTTTAACGGTCTCCAGATATTCTGGAACGACAGCATTCCACCCCATAGTCTCATGGACTTTGTCAACAAATATTTTTGATTGTTCTTCTTCACCATGAACTACAAAAAGTTTTTTAGGTGGTGATGGCATTGCTTTTAGCCAATCTAAAAGTTCGTTTTGATCGCCATGGTCGGACATGCCTCCCATGTTAACAACGGTACATCTAACAGGAATAACCTGTCCATGAATCTTAATGTCCTTTTTACCATCCTGTAGATCCCGTCCTCTAGTGCCTTCTGCCTGATAACCAACTAAAATAATTGTAGTATCTGGATTTGGAGCAAAATTTGCGATATGGTGTAAAACTCGTCCACCAGCTGCCATTCCACTTGCAGAAATGATGATGCAAGGACCTTTAAAATCGAGTATTTTTTTGGACTGAACCCTTGTGACACAAAATTTAACATCACCATATAGACTTTTATATGCTTCTCTTGTCAATTTACCTTCTTTAACATAGTCTTCTACGAGAGAAGTAACTTTAATAGACATTGGGCTATCCAAAAATATTGGTATGTTAGGAATTCTATGTTCTTTTTTTAATTCGTTTATGTAATACAAAATTTTTTGAGTTCTACCAACTGCAAATGCTGGAACAATTATTTTTCCGCCCTTCATGGAAGTTTTGTTTATGACATTTTCCAAAAATCCCTTTGCATCATCTTGAGTATGAATTCTATTACCGTATGTGGATTCAATCAAAATATAATCTGCCTGTGGACACTTATCAGGTTTAGTAACAATTGGTGAATCTGTTCTTCCTAAATCACCAGAAAATAAAATCTTTTTACCGCTTTTAGAATTAACAAGCACTGACGAAGCACCTAATATATGTCCTGCTTTTGTAAAAGAAAACGAAAATTCATCGTCTATCTTAACTTCTTTATAAAAATCTGTAGTGTAAAAATTTCTAAGAGAATTCAATGCGTCTTTTTGAGTATATAAAGGTTTAGGATTGAAATGTTTAGAGTATCCTTTTTTTGCAGCATATCTTGCTTCCTCCTCTTGCAAAAAACCACTATCTGGAATTATAAGTTTTGATAAATCTTTTGTGGAATGGGTGCAATAAATTTTGCCTTTAAAACCATTTTTTGTGAGTAGAGGAATATAGCCAACATGATCAAGATGCGCATGAGTCAAAATTATAGCATCAAGGTGTTTTGGATTTATTGGAAAACTATCCCAATTCCTTAATCTCAACTCTTTAATTCCTTGAAATAAGCCAGAATCAATCAAAACTTTAGAATTACCACTTTCTAATAAATATTTTGAACCGGTGACTGTTCTCGTTGCTCCAAGAAAAGTTATCTGTAATCCGTCAATTGTTGTTTTTTTATATCTTTTAAAGATATCCTGCCCCAACTTAGATTTTAATTTTTCAATAGTGGAAAGTTTCTTAATTGGTTGTGTTTTATTGTCAACAACCCCCAATGAAGGATATCTTTTCCACTTTTCTTTCTTCCTTTTTTCTTTTCTAATTTCCTTGAATTTTAATAACCTCTTTTTCGCTTCCTTCCTTTTTAAAACTCTATCCAGTCTTTTTTTCTTATCTTTAAGCATATTTATTCTGAATCTTGTTAAAGGCAATTATTGATATAACTATACCAACCAAATAAACAAGTCCAGTAATTGTAAGACCGAACCACGGAGTAAATGGAATCTGCGGGATAAAACCAATAAGAATTAAAAGGATTAACAATCTCAGGGTATTTTTATATACAAAATTTGTGGTACCAGTAAAGTGTAGCTTTTTAAGGCAAGGAGTCGGTATTTTACTAACAGCAAATAATGCCATAATAATAGTATTTATAATAACAGAAGCTGGATTAGTCCAAAAACCATCACCAAATTCAAAAGAAGCGATCAGGGGAAATAATGTCATCAAGGCAACAGAAGGAGCAGGCATTCCTTTAAAAAAGTATTTTATCAAAGGACTTTCTGGATCATCAAGGGACAAATCGCTGTTAAACCTTGCCAGCCTAATAATTAGGGCAAAAACAAGCAACAAAACGGGCAACCAACCAAAAAAAACATGATCTGACTCACTCATTTTCCAAAGATAAACAACAAAAGCAGGTGAAACGCCAAAATTTACTGCATCGGCGAGAGAATCAATTTGAACGCCGAAATCACTGGCAACACCTAACGCTCTTGCAATTCTACCGTCAAAATTATCTAATATAGCTGCAAGAACTATGAGAAATGCTGCTGCTTCAAAATTGCCCTCAAAAGCACACTTAATAGCAGTAACACCCAGAGCAACTGCCAACAAAGATACTAAAGTCGGGATCATTCTGATACAAAAAGATTTATTTTCCATGTTTATTTCCTTCTTAAACTTGTTATGTCTTATAATTAATGTATTTTTTAAATCAAAAATAGTTATAATCCACTTGCCAAATAACTTTAAAAAATTTCAAACGACAGTGAAAAATAAGGAAACTCCAATAATTTAAAAAATACCTTTAAATTAAAGAGTATTTAGTAGTTTATTATTTTTGGTGCTTGACTAGATAATTTACTTTTTTCTTTATTTTTTTAATTTTTGTAAAAAGATTTTGTTCAAGCCTTAAGGGATTGACTAGTAAAAGTCGATTACAATTCTCCTAGAATATCAATAACTATGGAATACAAAATGATAAGGAAATAGATACAACAATAGAAAACTAAATAAAAAGGAATTTGAAAAGATGATTTTAAAACTGACTAAAAATTACTTAAAAAATAAAGAAAAAAGTAAATTATCTAGTCAAGGTTAACATCTAGTCAAGCATCTCGTTTATTATGTTATTTGTATATTCATTATAACCACAATACCTATCTAGATTAGTGAATCATTTTATATCATAAAATAAGGTATAACTGCGATAGTAATTCTTTTTTTTAGAATGAACCTCTTCTTAGTATTTTTTTGCATTTTTTGTTTTATATCATTAAGAGAAAAAACATAAATTTTAACGGTAATCATATGCTAAGTCAAAAAAGAAATAACAACAATTCATTAAGTAACAACTTACCAAATAACAACTCATTGGATTCTGTATTTAGCATATGCAACACACAGATATATACAACACACATACGGACAAATACACACACACTAGAGACACAGCCAGAGAGAGAGAGAGAGAGAGAGAGAGAGAGAGAGAGAGAGAGAGAGGTCATCACACTATGAAACTTCATCACACAACCCTTACTACTACCATTACAAATAATAACAACCCATCCACTCTTTTAGCAGCAACATTAACCAATCAAATGGATCATGCTTTCCTTACAACAATAACTATAACTACCACAACAGCTCAAGATCCAACTCAAGTTGCAACCACAACTCAAACTCCAAATGCAACAACCACCATATCTAACCATGCTACCACTCTCACCTCCCCATCCCCCATCCTTCTTTCCCCAATCTCTTCTCTATCCTTTCCTTCTTCTCCCCTACTCTCATCCTCTCCATCCCCAATCTCTCCCTTCCCCTCTCCAACTCCCACCTCTCCCACTCTCACCTCTACTCTTACCTCCACTCCCACTGCTGCTTTCTCTCTTACAGAGTTCTCTATTGCTATCTTTGCAATAACTGTTCTAGTAGCATTTGCTGTAGCAGGTTCTACAGTAATAGAGAATGCTACTATTCAAAA
>JAIRSX010000135.1 GCA_031255235.1 Rickettsiales bacterium | reverse complement strand
AGTGTAAGATCTATAAAAGAAGAAAAAGGAGAGAGAGAAATTGCTTAATATAATTAATCAACTTTAATTAGTCAATCCCAAATTAAAGAAAAATATTTGCCTTATTGTTTTTTGTGTTTATAATCGATTTAACGTGCCCATGTAGCTCAGTCGGTAGAGCAAAGGACTGAAAATCCTTGTGTCAGTAGTTCGATTCTACTCGTGGGCACCATTTTTTGTTTTATCTCCCTCGTACAAAATCATAAAACATCCCATTCGCCCTCTTTTAATTAAAAATAAGATTGGTGACCCCAACGGGACTCGAACCCGTGTTATCAGGATGAAAACCTGGTGTCCTAACCGCTAGACTATGGGGTCTAATAAGACATTAACATATAATAATGTCCACAAAGTAAATGTCAAATCTATCTAGCTTGACACAAACTCAAATATTCTTTTCTTAATTCCAATGTTATTTTACCAGTCTTGAATTGTTTATCACCAATCTCGCTAACTGGCATAATCTCAGCAGCAGTTCCAGTAATAAATGCCTCATCAGCAAATTCAATCTCTTCTGGTCTAATATCCCTAACATAAACTTTATAACCTTTCTGCTTAGCAATTTCAATAGTTGTTTGTCTTGTAATCCCAGGTAATGAAGAAATAGTTGTTGGTGTATGCAATTCACCATTCATGACTAAAAAGAAATTAGAACTACCGCATTCAGCAATATAACCTCTAAAATCTTTAAACAAAGCATCATCCTTCCCTTCTCTAATCGCCTTATTCTCTTCAATTATAGAAATCATATATAGTCCAGATGCCTTTGCTGCCACTGGTTCTGTCGTAGGATCTGGTTTTCTGTAATCCGCCCATCTAAGTTTTAATCCCTTATCTGGATTATCACCAAACAAAGCAGGCCAATACCAAGTCGCAATCAAAAATTGAGTTTTATTCTTATTTTGCGTAGCAATACCCAATCCTTCACTTCCCTTAAAAACTAAAGGTCTAATATAGCAATCTTTTAAATTATTTTTTTCCATAGATTTATAAATTGCCTCATTTATTTGCTCTATTGAGTAGTTTAGTTCTAAATCCATGATTCTACAAGAGTTTAATAGTCTAGCTTGGTGTTCATTCGCTTTAAAAATTTTACCGTTATAAGCTCTTTCACCTTCAAAAACTGATGACGCATAGTGCAAAGTATGTGTCAAAACATGAACTTTAGCATCTTGCCATTTAACAAAATCACCATTCAACCATATAAAACCATCCATAGCATCTATATTTGCCATATTGACCCTTTAAAAATAATGATAATTAGTAATATAAGATTTGTAAAAACAAAAAAAATATGAATTTTAGAAAAAATTTTAATAAAGTGAAAATTTTTTATATATTGTAACAATGGATTATTTATTCTCTCCCATATCTTTTTCAAAGAAAATTAGTGCAAAAACTCTAGAATGTTATAAGAGACTTTTGAATAAAAATGAACCAAGAGTTATTGATATTCTTTTATACAAACCATACAAAATATTAACAAGAATTGAGGATCCAGATTTAAAATTACTTAAAGACGGTGATCTGATAACTGCAAAGGTTTCTGTGGATACTATCGAAAACGGTGAATACAAAAAACCTTACAAAATAAGATGCTACAATAAAACTGGTTATATTACAATAATTTATTTCAACTATTATGTTGATTATATAACCAAAAATTATCCAATTGGGGCAACTATTACAATATCTGGTGCGGTAAAAAAGAATAAATTTAATGGTGAACTTATAATGACCCATCCAGATGTAAATAAAGCGTTGCCACCAATTGAACAAGTTTATCAATTAACTTACGGACTTACAAATAAAATTGTAAGAGATGTTATACATGCAATTTTAGAAAAAATAAAGCCATTACAAAAAAGTATCGTTATAAATGATAAGAGACCGTTCTTTGAGTTATTGTTATCTATGCATTACATCCAAAATATTAATGAGTTAGATACTATTACAGATGATTTAGCATTTTATGAACTTTTTGCGGAACAAATAGCCCTAAAACAAATAAGAAAAGAAAAACAAATCAAAAAGGAACAATTTACGAGAGATGACACTCTAAAAAATTTTTATTTGGGACAAATTCCTTTCACGCTAACCAATGCACAAAAAAAAGCGATCAATGAAATTGAAAGTGATACTTATTCCGATAAAATAATGCTTCGTCTATTACAAGGCGATGTAGGAAGCGGTAAAACAATCGTTGCCTTTTTAACCATGTTACCTTATATTCAAAACAAAAAACAGGTAGCCCTTATGTGTCCCACTTCAATTTTAGCAACACAACACTACAATCTTTTAAAGAGTTATGGTATAAACTCTGAATTGTTAATCGGCACTACAAAAAAAAGAAAACAACTCCTAAAAAAAATAGAAAATGGTGAAATTGACGTTTTAATTGGAACACATACTTTATTTCAAAAAGATGTCGTTTATAAAGACTTAAAATATGTTATAATAGATGAACAACATAAATTTGGTGTGGTTCAGCGGCTTAACTTAATAGAAAAAAATTATAATTTAGATACACTCATAATGTCCGCAACCCCCATTCCAAGAACATTATCGTTATCAATTTATGGTGACATTGAGCTATCTATTATTGATGAAAAACCTAAAAATAGAATGGAAATTATAACTTCAGCAATCCATAAAAATAATTTGGATAAAATGATTGAAAGAATCAAAGAACGTCTAAGAAACAAAGAAAAAGTTTATTGGGTATGTCCTTTTATTGATGAAAGTGAAAGCGAAGAATTCAAACATGTTATGCCCGTTACCAAAAGATATGAATATTTAAAGGATATTTTTAAAGATGAAGTTGGACTGTTACATGGAGATTTAAAAGAGCAAAAGGAACAAATTTTAAATGAATTTGTAAATGGAAATTTAAATATACTGATTTCCACTTCTGTTATTGAGGTTGGCATTGATGTACCGAATGCTACAATAATAATCATTGAAAATCCCGAGAGATTTGGTTTATCTCAAATACATCAATTAAGAGGTAGGGTTGGACGAGGTGATAAACAATCTTATTGTATTTTGTTATATGAAAGACGAAGCGAAAATTTTAAGAAAAGAGCAGATATTTTAGTTGCTACTAATGATGGATTTAAAATAGCAGAAGAGGACTTAAAACTTCGTGGCGGTGGAGATATTCTTGGAATCAAACAAAGTGGATTAAATGAGATGTTATTTTTTAATTTACAAAGACATTATAATACTTTAGTTGAGGTTAATAAAGCTGTTAGAGAGCATAAAGTTGACGATAAAACAGAATTACTTTTAAAGGTATTCGGTTACGACAATTTTAAAAAACAAAAAATGAATTAGACGGAAAAACGATAAAATCTATACTAAATAGTGACAAATATTGCCCCTTTTTCATTCGGAAAGGGATTGACTACTAAATCAATTCCTAGGACATTTTGTGTTATCGGTTACCCGTTGTGGAGCTTATGCTATTGTTAGGAATATTTGCTTCTACTCCAATTACCACAAACCAATCAATACCATCACTTTTAATTTTTAAATAGTCGATATAAAAACTTTGTTTTGATTTTCTTTTAGATTTAAATTTTAAAAGATCCCATTTTTAATTTTTTAAAAAAAATATAACTTGTTTCTGCAAACAGAAACACACAAAATAAAAAAGAACCAAAAAAATATTTCCCTTTTCTTTTTTGGTCCTTTACATAAACGTTAAAAACAATAACCACTACATATTAGACCTGGTGCGTAAAAATCCTTCCTTATCTACTTTCATAATTCATAGTTATAAATCCCTGCTATAAGATTAAACCTTAATCCAAATCTTCTTCTTCTACATCTATACTTATCA
>JAIRSX010000131.1 GCA_031255235.1 Rickettsiales bacterium | reverse complement strand
AAAGGGTATCTTACTATCTTTAAATAATTTAAAGTCATGGGTTTTACCATTTGTAAAATCAGTACAGATTATTTCTTTTGTTTTCTTGTTTATTACTATCTGTGTTTTTATCATCCTATAAACTTCGTAATTACAAAAGGAGTCGTTTGTTGAATAAACACACTTCGTTGGGCAAAATTATTAATAAAAAAAAGTTTTATGAGAAAAAAATATATTTTTTCTTATACTTTCTCCAAAGAAGGAGAAATTGAGATTTTCGCAGAAAGCGAAAAAGAAGCAAAAGAAAAATTTGAAGAAGAAATAGTCATAGAAGATGACATCTACGGTTACGATGTAGACTATGATTATGAAGAAGATTCTGACGAAAGTAATAAATATTTTATTTTCCAAGACAGAGATGGAAATACCTATTCACGATACAAAGAATATGTTCTTTTAAATTCTAATTACCAAGAAAACTTCTTGGACATGACTTTCAAACCAGAGATAATACTTTTTCATAACGACGATAAATTAGTTCGAATTGAAGAAAAAACTGTCATAGAAGATAACGGTAAAAATTATATCTCAACAGAAATTTTATGGGACAAATATGAAGATCAAAATATTCAATTCAACCCCCCTCTCCCCCTTTCTTTCGGAGATTCTGAATCAGATTCATCTATAAAATATACCATTCAACAAATTAACAATCAATATGCGAAACAAATCAATAATAACCAATCAACAAAGGAGGCAAAATGAACGATCTAACACCAGACGAAATCCAAGCAATTCTAAAGAAAGAAGCTGAAGAAGCAGCTGAAGAAATGCCAGAAGGTGATCATATAGAAATAATTCCTGACCCTAAAGAAGAAGAGCTTCGAAACCTTAGAATAAAAAGAGAGCTAGAGGAAAGAGAAGAAAATCTTAAAAAGGATCAATTTATAACGGAAATATTAAACAATATAAAAGAGTACAACTACAATCCTAACAATATAAATCAACACACTAACTCCATTTACAACAATATAAACAATCAAGAGCAACAACAATATAAACAATTACCATCGGATCCGGTAGACCTATACCTTAAAAATAGAGGAATCAATAAAAAGGCAAGCAATGTTTACATCACTACAAATGACTATATCAACAATCAAAAAGGAATGTACTCTCATCCATCATTGGTTAGTAAAATAATAAAAATGAGCCAAGCTGGTATGCCAGAAGTTGTCGGCATTAATCAAATATTTTTGACCCAAGACGGAAAAAAGCTCAAAGGCAATGATGGAAAATCTCTAAAATTCCAAAGAATCTATTCAAAATACAAAGAATATACAGGCAGTAAAAAAATATTTAATCCACTTATATTACCTCCAAAGGGTAAAAATAATTCAATAATATTCGTAACAGAAGGACTAGAGAATGCCCTGTCAATTCAAGAAAATTATAACAACGAAATATGGTGCTCGCTTTCAAAAGTAAATCTAGCAAGCCTTCCGTACGATCCAAAAAGAATATACTGCTTTTATCTTGATAACGACAACAAACAAGGTCTCAAAAACTACGATCCAATGGACGATATAATAATTTCTAAACTTAAAAGCAATGATTTTGATAACCATAGATTCTTTTATATATATTCACCAAAAGAAACAAAGGACGCTAATGATGATTTAGTTGATGGTAGAATAAAAAAAATAATAGATGCCCACTGGACACCAATTGATAACAAAAGATATTACTTCTGTTCTGATGGGGATAAAAAAAAAAAAACTAATCAAAAAATAGATATTAAAGAACCTAACATAACCCCAGAAAAGTTACAACCACCTGATGGAACGGAGCACGAGACGTTTCAATTGCCATTGGACAGATGGGGGTTGCTTCAAAGATTTGTTATAAAGTATAGAAACAAATACCGTTTCGTTATAGAAAAAAATAGATTCTTTACCTATAAAGATGGAAAGTACTACGAACTGTCGAAAAAAGAAGTAAAAACATCAATACAAACAGATATTTTCAATACACTTTTTTCGACAGCAAACGAATTCCCTTATTACACCAACGCACAAGCAGAAAGGTTTATCAAAAAATTTAGTAAATTCGGAAATTACGCAATCCACGAACTCGAGAAACTCATAAAAACAAATGAAAACTTCGCCACTTTGATAGAATATTTTGATGACATAAATAATAACACGATAAATTTCAAAAATGAACTACTTGATTTAGATAATATAAAAAAAATCAAACACTCTCCAGAAACAATGAACTTCAATCAAATAAATTATGATTTTAATTACACAGGCTATCATCAAATGAAAGGCACAACATTATTTGATAAATTCCTGAATGATATGTTTAGCGGAAATCAGGAACAAATAAACTTCCTTCAAAAATGTCTCGGCTATACCTTGTCAAATCATACAAAAGAGCACAAGATATTTGTGATAGAAGGTGTGACGAGAAGTGGAAAAACCTTACTTCTAAAACTAATTGGCGATATTCTAGGTGATTATGGAACCTACGCAACCCATAAATTAATAACCGCAAATGACACTGACAATTTCATACTGGACGAGCTTGCGGACACAAAAGGAAAAAGATTTATTCATATTTCGGAAATACCTTCCAGTAAAAAGATAAACGGGAATCTTCTGAAAAACATGGCAGGTGATGGCATGATAGCAGCAGCAAAGAAATTCGAAAGCAAAATAGTTTTTAAATCACAATTAAAACTATGGATAGCGGCAAATAAATTCTCATTAAATGATTATAGTGATAGTGTCAAAGAAAGAATCGTCCTATTTAGAGCCAATAATCAATTTTATGAAAAAGGAACCATAGAAGCAGAAAAAACAGGAAGAGTTATAGACAGAGACATGGAAACGAAGCTTTCCACAAACGACAGCATTCAGTATATTATAAACTGGATGATTGAAGGATATAGAAGATATAAAGAGGAAGGCCTATTGATGCCAGATTTCATCAAACAAAATCTAAAAACAAATGAACTTGAAGAAGACAAAATAGCATACTTCATAAACGATCACCTTCTTCCATTTGATAAATATGATGAACCGTATTTAAGAGAAAGAGAGAGTGTAGAAAGTATATATACGCTATATAGGGCGGTAGAAATTGATACCTTTAAAACTCCAGAAAATGAGATTATTGGAATGAGAAAATTCTTCAAATTAATCAAAAGCAAAGGCTTCGAGATAGAGAGAGTTATGAAAAACGGAAGCAGACGCAACTACATAACTGGTTATTGTTTGAAGCACGAATGGCAATTATTACATAAAGGTGATGAACCACCTCCAACGACGATATAATAGAAGTCAAAACACATTTTAATTAAAATAAACTAAAAAGAGACATGGGAAAACTTTGTCTCTTTTTATTTTACATAAAACACCAACCACACCATATATTATATAGTCAAAACACCATATGCACTTTTAACATCTAAAAAGACAAAATTACAGACAATTATATACTCAAAAAATACCTCAAATGCTACTCCATAAAACAACAATTTTTACAAAACTATAACCTAACAAACTCCCAAAACCCCCAAGATTGCCACAAAACAATCAGAACATAAAATTTTATGGCAGGCTTCTAAACTATATTTTATATAATAACAATCTTAAATTTACCACGAAATATATTCTTTTCTTAAAAAGTAAAAAAAATAAAAATAAAAATAAACAAAATACAAAATAAAAAAACTATAAATTATAAAAAATAAAAATTTTGTGGCAATTTTTACCGTGATACTATAAAATATAAGAACTGACACATTGCCACGAAATTATACCAAACGTGTGCTTTTTTTGCACAAGTTTTAAAACAAAGAATAATGATATCTATTTTGACACACTTAATAAATTACATACAATAACAACTAATGACACCTAAAGAGATAGAGAGTATAAAAAAATTAATAATAAAGTTAAAGGATAACCTACCGATATTTTGCAACTCACAACTCAAAATAATTAACAAAGCAGGCGCCATGCAAAACTTTATTATAAATACAATTCAATCAAGATTCTACAATGAGTTCAGAAAGAACTTCCAGAGTAAGAGAAAGTTTTGTATTTTAAAAGCAAGGCAATTCGGTATGTCTACATTTGTCGAAGCAATGTTATTCCATGATATTTTATTTAATAAAGATAAACGAGCACTGGTCATGGCACACTCCCAAGCAGCAACAGAACATATATTCGATATGACAAAGAAATTCTATAACAACCTACATGCGATATTCCATGAAGACTTCTTATTCCCATTGGCTAAATCAAATGCTAAGGAATTGCTTATCAAAACAACAGGCTCCCTATTCAAAGCCACAACAACAGGAGGAAAGGGTATAGGACGAAGTACCACCTATAACTATATACATGCCAGCGAAGTTGCCTTTTGGGCTAACCCAAAAGAAACCATGGATGGAGTTTATCAAGTAATAGATCTCTCACTCGATAAAAGTAATTACATAATATTTGAAAGCACCGCCAATGGAAACAATTACTTTAAAGAGTTATACGAGCGTGGACTTGATCCCAAAAGTGACATCATGTCACTATTTTACGGTTGGAATATGTATTATGAATATAGAAGGCCATTTATTTCAAAAGAAGAGGAAGAGGAGTTCCGTCTTACCGAAGAAGAAATCAACCTACAAAAAACATACAATCTCTCAAAGGAACAATTGAATTGGAGAAGAAACAAAATATCTTCTGAATTCTTCAAGAGAGAAAGTTATTTTAAACAAGAATACCCATTATGTTGGCAAGAGGCATTCCTTGCAAGCTCACAACAATACCCGCTGATACCAATTGATTATATCCAGAAAGCAGCCAAAAACCCAACAATCATGAACACATCACGATTGCCGATAGTGGTAGGAATAGATACTGCAAGGACCAATGACAGAACCTGCATCTGCCTAAGACAGGGGAGAAAAATATTAACCATATTTAACCTAAAAAACAGAAAAGCATACGAAATCAAAAACTTCTTGATTTATGAGGTAATAGAAAAATATGCACCAGCAAAGATATTCATAGACTATGCTTATGGTGTTGATATTGCCGACGACCTAAACGAGCAAGGATATCATAACATAGAAGCGATACACTTCAATACTGTAGCAAATGTAAACACAGAAAGGTATACCAATATAAGAGCACAGATGTACGATAAAATGAGGGAATGGTTTATAAAAGAAGATATCAAAATACCTGATGTACCAGAGCTCATAAACGAACTGTCCATCATTCCAGATATGAAAATGAATTCAAGCGGTAAACTCTTTATGAAAAAAAAGGAAGACATCAAAGAACTCAACAACAATATGTCTCCTGACTTCGCCGACAGCATAGCTTTAACCTTTGCAAAACCTGTGTCCTCCGACAACTTGAGACAAGGTACTATTAAAATAATTAAGAACAACAATCATCCAAAACCTATTTATAGTAATTTTTAGGCATTGATATCAATAAAAATAAAGTAAAAAAAATTGCATATTATATGTAATATTGTATATATTAATTACTTTTTTTTATAGCCCAAGAAAAAGAAAAAAATATTCAACAAACACTCCTTTTTTACAATAAAAAAGGAGGTTAGTTTGGTTAAAGATAGAATAGATACGTTACAGCGTAATAATGATGCATTATTTGATTGCCTCAAAGAAAGGAAAGAAATCAGAAAAGAATTTATAGATGCTGGTAATTTTTTATTTAAAAATACCAATGAGGGCAAAAAGTTCTTCAAACTAGCATACAAATTGTATGGTAAACCAAATGAGGACGCAAGAGACAGTTATCACATAACTGACTCTTTGATGATTTCAAGGTTAAATGGGGAAGACTATATTCTCAGAAAAATCATTTACCAATTTATTAATAATAGAAAGGAGGTAGAAGAGGATGAGTAGCATCGCTGACATAATAGATGCGGTAAGAGAGTTCAAAAGGCAAGTGGAGAACTATCTAAAAAGGGATGATCACCAACTTGATTTCATTGTAGATCAACAAAGAAAGGTGATAAATTTTTATGAAAAACTATTAGAACACGGTTTTACAAAGGAAGAGATCGTCAATAGAAAAATAGAATCAATTAAAGGAAGTTTATGAAAAATTTATTTAATATTTTAGAAAAAACAAAACAGTCAGTAGAGTTACTGACTACACCAGTTATTGGATTGGTTGCAATATGGAAAGGTTTTGATGCTACATTATATATAGGAGCTACTGCATCATTACTTATAAGTATAATAAGCTACATAGAGCTATTTATATCACCAAAAAAAAGGAGTAGTTAATGACAGAAGCAGCACCAGCACCAGCACCTCAAGCAACAGAAGTGGCGACAGTCGAACAGGTATCAACTACCACACAGGTACAATCTGTACCAACGACACAGTTACAATCTTTACCAGAAGAAGAACTGACAAAATTGTCTGTTTTGCATGAAACTGTAAACGGTCAACCAGTTGATTCCGTTATAGATAAACCAACTGAGGCGCAAACAACGACACAACCCCAGACATCCAATGATGACGGATTTGTAGATTTTGCAAAAGACAACAACATTCCGCAAGAAATAAAAGAGATGTTTGGTAATAGTAAAGTTAGCAAAGATTTTTTTAACAAGATCCAGCAAATTTCTTCCCCTGAAGCATTTACTAAAGATATACTCAATACCTATGGTGATAACGCTGGAAATGTTCTCAAAGGTTTCAGAGAATTTAGCAACGATACTTTTACAAAAGAAGAACAGCAGGCAATTAATCAGCTCCCCTCGTCAGTAAAACTAGGTTACATAAAGTTGTTTGAAAGAGCACAACGTGAGATAGACTCTTTAAAAAAACAATATGGTGTTAATAACAGTTATTCACCACCAAAACCAACTCCACAGGATTACAGGAATAGATTTAACGAAATCACCAAGATTCTGATGAGCAATAACAATCTTACACAGGATCAATATAGCAATCTCAACAAGGAGCGATTAGCTATGGCAAGTAAATTATCTAATAATAACAGGAGGTAATATGAAAAAAGAAAGAAAAGATGATGTAGTAATAGAGGAAAAAGATGATACACCGGTAGATACCAGCCCCATTACAGACGCTGAAGTAAAACGGAAGAAATGTGAAATTGAACGCAATGTCGTTTTTCAAGAGTTCAAAAAACAGTTAAAGCAGACGGAAGAAGATATAAAATCTCGTCAAGCATTAAGAAAGCAAAAGCAAGAGGAAATGCAAGCGCAATTAAGTAACTTTTTAAAAGGAGTAAAAATATAATGGAAATTAGAAGAGCGGAAAGAGAAATTACGCCATATTACATAAATGTGGTGGTAAATGGTACTTATACATCTTCTCTACAGAAGATAATGCACTACAGGGTAAAAGTAAAAATTCCAGACTGTTATGATTTAAGGTTAAAATCAAATTTGCAAAACAGAATATTAAAAAATTATATAATAAATACTCAATTAGAATATACAAAGGATGGAGAGTTTAAGAAAAACGATGATTACAAAACTCTAATTAAAGTAACGTCTGTAAATATTGAAAAAAACGATGGAGAAGGTAATTCTCTTATTGAATTTACAGACGAGTTGCCTAATTTCTACGGAAAAAGTATTTTCAAATACTCATACGAGGACATTCAAGATATAGCCATATCATTCGGTCTACATAGCATAAAAAACACTGGAGACATAGAAGAATTACGCAATCAATTATTTATTGAATATTTAGACAAAATCCTAGGTATAAACGACAAACAAAACAGAAGAGAGTCAACATACAACCCTGACAAAGACATAAAAAACAAATCATTCTATAAGCTTGACGTCAATGAACAGAAGTACTACATAGATCTTACTGATGAAGACGTAGACGACTTCAAAATAACTAACTGGATAAACCTTGATGATAAGAAACTCAAGAAGGAAAAAATAAAATCTGGTAGCGAAAAAATAGAAAACTTTAATCAAAAAGGAATAAGCGTAGTACCATTAAAATTATCAAACAAAACACCAAATAAAACTTCTAAAGAAAAGATATCAGGAGATAGTACTATAGTAAATATTTAATTTTTTTTAGAATAAAATACCATGGCAAACAGTAGTAAATCAAAATATCTTAAAGAACTAAAGCAGACTGATCCGGTTGCCCTTAAAAAAATTACAAAAAAGGCAGCCCAAAAGTCTGCACGAGTAAGGAAAGAAAAAGCAGATTTTAGAAAGAGTTTTAGAGACATTTATGAAGGTCTGCTTTCTACCCCTATTTATATTGAAGTAACTAAAAAAGATAAGAGTGGTAAAGATGTTAAAGACAAAAACGGTAAACTAGTTAAAGAAATGAAACTAATCTCTCAAAAAGAAATATTAGTTATGAAAAATATAGAAACCATTAAAAAAAATGGTGTAAAGAATGAAGATATCAAGCATCTATCATTCATTTTAAAAGAACAGAGTGAATTGGTGAATATTGTTTCAAACGATTTATTATCAGTCTTAGACAATACTCAAGAATCTCAAAAAGATGACAAATAACGTTAAAAATAAAGGAGACAGATGTCTATAAATAGCGATTATCAGCCAAATATCTATATAAGTAATGGCTCAAATAAGAATTTTACAATAACATTTCCCTTTTTGCAAAGAGAAGATATTAAAGTTTTAGTATATGCTCCTAAAACGCAGAAGCAATCAGATCTAATATATGGAACCGACTATAACATAGACAACAAAATATCATACAACAACGGAGGTATACTTACCCTTAACAATACCCAACCGAAAGACACAACAATTGTTATTTTTAGAGAAATAAAAATAGATCAACAGATTGATCTATTATCTCTACAATCTATCAACCCAAGAAATTTGACATTCATATTTGATAAAATAACCGCCATTGAACAAGAGTTGAGAAACTCACTAAAAAGACAATTGACGTTTACTTTTCAACAATTGTCTATGATAGACCACTCTAAAGTAGTTTCTGAAGACAACATCAAACTTGACCCTGAATATAACCCGAGAAACGAACTCGCTTTGATGATAAAATACAACCCAACAACAAAGAAATGGGAACCAACAACAAGCAAAAGGAGTCCAGACCAGATCGACCAAGGTACAGAAACCTTATTGGGAACTTATAAAATAGCAACAACCTCTGAAGCCCTTCAAGGTTCCAACGATAACAAAGTAATGACTCCTCTTAAAACCAAGCAAGTGGTTGATGTAGAAGCAGCATCTAGAGTGCAAGGTGATGCCATAGTTGCTCAAAATGCAAACACACGTATGGATAATTTAGTTTCAA
>JAIRSX010000130.1 GCA_031255235.1 Rickettsiales bacterium | reverse complement strand
AAAGGGTATCTTACTATCTTTAAATAATTTAAAGTCATGGGTTTTACCATTTGTAAAATCAGTACAGATTATTTCTTTTGTTTTCTTGTTTATTACTATCTGTGTTTTTATCATCCTATTAAATTCCATTAGCATAATAATTTATATTAAGGTAAAAAAATGGTAGTTGTTAATAATAAAAAAGGAAACGGAACTTCCTTATACCACGTATCTCTATCTTTTTCAGAAACTATAGAGTTAGATATAGAGGCAGAGAGTAAGCAAGAAGCAATAAATAAAATAATCGATGAAATAGACATCGACGATATTATAGAAAATTCAATAGATTCTATTGAACCAATAGAAGAGCATAATGAGCAAGATAATATACAGTTTATCATGCAGGATAAAAACAATCCATTTGTAGAACGTATCTATTACTACGATGATATTATCAATAATACAAACTATCACTACTATAAAAACTATTTCTCTATCCCTGATAATGTGGAAATAATTGATATTAGAAATGATTATAAACTTATAAGAATAGAAAAAGTAGACAAGGATACATACTTTAACCATGTCATATATGATGTGCTATGGGATAGCAATGACAATTGTATCAATTAACTAATAATTAATGTGAAATATGATAAAAAGTCAACGTGTTCAATTATTACGTAAAAAAGGTTTTAATCTCCAAGAGGAGAGTAGAAAAATAAATGGATTGCCAGCGATTAAATGTGATAGGAGTAGTAAGGAATGGGGCAATCCATATAAAATTATTTGTGAAAAAGACAGTGTTTTGATCTTAAACGAAAGAATGGATGCTGATAATTTTTATAAAAAAGTAGTAGTCTATAGAGCTCCGATAGAATACAAAGAAGAAGCAATCAAAAAATCAATAGAGTTCTATAAACAAATGATAAAAGATAATGACGAAGAAATAGAAAAAGTAAAACAAGAATATCTTGAAGCAGAAGCAGAAGACCCTTGCTACGAACATCCATGGAAAGAGATGGAATTAAGAGAAGCAGAAAGAGAAATAAATACTGAAAAAATAAAAGAACAACTAAAAGGCTATAACCTCGCTTGCTGGTGTCCCTTAGGTCAAATATGCCACTGTGATGTGTTGTTAGAGATAATTAACAGAGAAGAAAAATAACTATATATGGAAAATCTAACCGATAAATATTATAAGTATGAAGAATTCTTTCTTAATAAGATTATTTACCAATTTTTTCGTTACTCTTTTGGTAAGGATATTATCATGAGTAGAAAATACAAATACAAAGAGATTATGCAATATCAAAAATTTATGACCGATAAAGACAATTTCCTATTAAAATCATACTTAGAATTACATGATATAGATATTGATTACTACTGCGATAAACTAAAAGCAAAATATGAACTATTCAACAGTGAATTCTTTAAAAAAAAAGAAACAAAGCAAGCACAACAAACAGAACAACTACAAATGAATAGTAATCCCATTGACTTATTATCATACAATAACATATATCCCAATGAGCTATAACACACTACATAAATATGATGACTGGAAATACATTATATCAAATAGCGAAATAAATGCTTTTAAGAATTTTAAATATTCTGTTGAAGCTAATATTTTGTTAAAAGAATATGAAAGACTTTCATATAAAAACAAATATAATTCCATAACACTTGCTGAACTAAAGAAAAAGTTCAATTTTACTTTTTACAAAATAAGATTGATAAACAAATTCCTAGAAGATAACAATATTATCGTGATACGTAGGCAATGGTTTAAACGTGTCAAAAACTTCACCATGGCACTATATGGAGCTAATGTGTACCATACTATAGGTAACAGTACATTAGCATCTTTTTCAATGGCAGAATGGGAAGATATGTCACGAAAAAACTTTTTCAAAAAAATAAGAGCTTTTGGTGTTAACGAACTTTATGAAAAATTTAAATTTAAAAAAATAAGAAGTCTCTTTGCGTTTTTCTGTTGGTTGGAAAAATGCTTTTTAGAAAAAGATAGTTCCGAAATTGAAAAAACTCTACAAAAAATCAAAGTTATAACAGATCCAAATGAAGATATGTCTAAAGACATATCTGTTATACTGTCTACTCTCGCCCAAAAACTCAAATTTAAAACATGAAAAAAATCCGTTAAGGATATTTTTTAGAAAAAACTTTTTTCTAAAAAAAAGACTGTAACCGTTTAAAAAAAAACGGACGATTTAAAACACCCAAAAATTTTAAAAACCAAAAAAATAATTGTTTTTTGTTATGGAGCAACTTTACCACCATCATTTTTTCTTTAATTAAATTCTCAAAACAAAACCAACTTCCTTTTCAAGCCCTTTAAAATAAAGTTTTTTGTTTTTAACACAACAGGTTTTTCGTTTTTGAAACGTACTAATAACTAAATTGATATTAAAAAAAAGAAAAAGAAAAAAGATTATAAAAAAAAACTAAAAAAACTTACGTGTTTATTGACAGTAAAATTACAAAACACATAACAATTTTTTGTTGAAAGTTTTTTGGGCTGTTCAATAAAAGCATTTTGCTTTTTCTATGGTGATTTAATCAAACTAACCTTTAAAAATCGAAAGGTTTAAATCTTTTAACAACAAAGACAAAACAAAAATCAAATTTAATCACAACAAACACTTATTTTTTATGACAATAAACATAATATCATGCGAAAAAAATTTAATCATTTAAACATAGAAATGTAAAAAAGTAAGCAAAATTATAAAAATTGTTATGTTATAATCTGAGTATGGAAAAGGAAAAAAGATTCTATAAAAAAACCACTAACTCTGACATCGATAAAATAAAAGATGGATTCATAAAGGGAATACCATACAGAAAATTGGCAAAAGAAATTGGGATGAAACAGGATGCGGTTTTTTACTATTACAAAAAGTTTAAAAAAGAAGCGGTTCCTCAAATTATAACCAGTTTAAATAAATTCAAAGATAAAGCAGAAAATAAATTAGAATTGGTGGAGAAGAAAGTCGAGAAAATGAGTAAATTACTTAGATTCATGAAAGAGACCAAAATTAAAAATATATTAGAGAGCCTCGACATTGATACAACAAAAATGAAAGAAGTTGATAAAACGTATCTTTTAAAAATACTTTTTGAAAGTATCGATAGACAATCATTAATGGAGCAGGGACTGTTTAAAGCTGCTAACCTTGTTGAAAAAAAAGTTAACAGTGTTAACAATTTTTCAGAAGAAGAACCAATATTGATCTAAAATGGAACAGTTACAGGATTATTTAGAGGAGCAATACAACAACTTTGATTTTGATAAATATGTTGACATGAGAGCTGTTGAAATTTTACAGAAAATCAAAAACCAACAACAGACACAGACACAGAAGCAATTGCAACCTAAATTACAACTAAATGACGGTCAAAACAATTTCCTAAATCTTTTTAAAGAGAAAAAATATACCCATTATATGCTCTTTGGAGGAAGTAGAACAGGAAAGTCATTCATAATAACCATTCTTTTATTATCCATTGCAAAAAAATACCCTGGAAGTCGTATCCTTATAGGCAGGTATACCTTAAAAAGTTTAAAACTATCAATAATAAATGATGTACTAAAAAAAGTGTTGGAATACTATCCATCTTTGAAAAAAGATTTTCATCTTAATCGTAATAGACAAGAAAACTATTGGGAATTAGACAATGGAAGCATTTTTCACTTCAGCGATATAGGTAATGAGGATGAAGTTGAAAAGCTGTTAGGAACCGAATATAACGTAATATGGTTAAACGAAACCAGTGAGATAGGTTATAGTAGTGTTTTAAAACTACGTACCAGACTTTCATTGAAGGTAAAAGACTTCAAGAATGTCATGTTATACGATTGTAATCCTCCTTCAAAATCACATTGGTCATACAAAGAATTTATAGCAGGAATAAATCCTCTTAATAGGAAGGAAATGATTAACAATAAAGATTACACAACAATGAAATTTGTCATACAAGACAATCTGAAAAACATAAATGATAATTACGTAAAAGAGTTAGAAAACCTCCCAGAACAACAAAAGAAACGTTTCCTATATGGTGAGTGGGGTGACGAGGTACAAGGAGCCGTTTTCTCAAAATATATAAAAGAAGATCAACAGGCATCCTACAATAATGATTATGAGTGTTACGTAGCATTTGATATAGGATATAATGACCAAACGGCTATGTGGCTGTATCAAAAACAAAATAAACAATTACACTTCCTTGATTATTATGAGAACAGGCAGGAAAATTTAAAACATTACCTCGATAAAATAAATGAGTGGAATAAAACTTATCCTCTCACAAATAACAAGACAATATTCTTACCGCACGATGGAGATAATCATGAGTTTATTTTTGGTATAACAAGGAAAGAATTCTGTATAAAACAGAATTTTAACGCTCTGGTTTTACCAAAGATAAACGAAAGTAGCCAGGTTGATCTTACGAGAAATGAGTTGCCAAATTGCTATTTTGATAAAGAAAAATGCTATTTGGGATTGGAACGTTTAAAAAATGCACGGTATGAATACATTGAAAGAGTTGGCATATATAGAGAAGGAATCCTCCATGACGAAAACAGCGATGGTACAAAAGCATTCATATATGCCATAATGTCATTAGAGTTTATTGTTGGAAAACCAATTGAGAAACAACAGAAACTCACAAGTAATGAAAAGATTTTTAAACTTATTAACAAAATGGAAAAGAAATATGGAAAAAATAAATTATAGGTACAGAACTGTAAAAGTTATTTTATCAACTTTTAAAGACAGAAAGGATATTTGGTACAACAACCATATATCATACATCATAAATGGAAATTACTATGAGATAACAGTATCAAATTTAGTAATATTTCCAGAGGAACTAGGTATGGCTATACACCGAAACCTTTACAATACAATTGATGTTATGGAAATAAATCAAAATATTTTTGAGATAGACTCCAGAAAATAC
>JAIRSX010000125.1 GCA_031255235.1 Rickettsiales bacterium | reverse complement strand
ACGAGATAAAAAAGGCGTACAGAAAAAAAGCAATGGAATTTCACCCAGACAGAAATCCCGGAAACAAAGAAGCAGAAACAAAATTCAAAGAGGCAGCGGAAGCATATGAAATTTTGAGTAATTCACAAAAAAGAAGTGCCTATGATAAGTTTGGACACAACGCTTTTCAACAGGGAGGTGGAGGAGGTGGACAAGGTTTTGGTGGTTTTGATTTCAATGGCGGCGGGTTTGGATTCGACTTAAACGATATTTTTGAACAATTTGGTGGTGTTTTTGGAGATTTTGGGGGCGGAAGAAGACAAAAACGAAATAGTGGTGTAGATGGCGAGGATTTAAGATATGACACAACGATATCTTTGAAAGAAGCAAACGAAGGTACTAAATTGAACATATCTTTTGTTGCTCCAGCCATATGTGATGAATGTAATGGAACTGGTGCCGAAAAGGACACCAAACCAGAAAAATGTCCTCATTGCAATGGAACTGGAACCTCAAGACAACAACGTGGTCCTTTCGTCGTCGAAGGTGTTTGCCCTTATTGTAAAGGAACTGGTGAAATCATCAAAAAGCCTTGTCAAAAATGCAAGGGAAAAGGTAAAATTGAAAAGACAAAGAACTTGGAAATTAAAATTCCTGCTGGTATACAAAGCGGCAACAAAATTAGATTCAATGGGGAGGGTGAGCCTGGTCTGAGAGGCGGTAGAAACGGTGATTTATATATTTTTGTTACCATCAAAAAAGATGATTTCTTTGAAAGGAAAGACAATGATTTATACTGCAAAATTCCTCTTCCACTAACAACTGCTATTCTTGGTGGAGAAATTAAAATTAAAATGATTGACGATACGGAATCTGTTTTGAAAATTCCAGCAGGGACAAATAGTGGAACCAAATTTAGAATTAGTGGAAAAGGAATGACTCTTTTAAATTCTGGTGGAAGAAAAGGTGATTTATATGTTAATGTGGAAATCGAAACCCCAACTGCGGATACAGAGGATGAGAAAAGTTTATATCTAAAATTAGATGAAATCTTAAAAAACAAACCCAAAAGCAATAGTTTTTTCAAAAAGTGGTTTAAATAAGAATAGTATGTTGTAACACTTTATATTATTATTGGTTTTGGGTTGCAGGCTTGTTTTTACGATCATGAATTTATCTTTTAAAAATTATTTTTGTATAGTTTAAATAATATCATTAATTTGTGTTGTGTTGGAAACATTAAAGAACAAAAAAGTTGCTGTTTGGGGTTCTGGAATTGAAGGTAAGGCAGTATTGGAAAAACTAAATAAGACTTTTCCCAATAAAGAGATTATCATATTGAGCGATGAAAATGCAAAGTTAGAACTATCTAAAGGGTTAGATGTTGTTATTCGCTCCCCCGGTGTTAGCATATATAAAGACGAAATCATTGAGGCAAAAAAGGATGGTGTAGTTTTTATAACTGAAAAGACACTATTTTACAGTGAAATCAAAAATAGTAATGTTGTAAGTATAGGAATTACAGGAACAAAAGGTAAAACCACTACATCGATTTTTTTTACACACATTTTGCAAAAAATGGGTTACAAAACAATTTTAACAGGAAATATTGGAATTCCGACCATTAATTTAATAGATGAGGCAAAAAATGCAGATTTTGTGATAACAGAATTATCAAGTTACCAATGTAGTGATTTATTGGAATTTCCCAAAGTTGGCATTTTATTGAATTTATATCCAGAACATATTGATTGGCATAAAACCCATGAAAATTATTACAAAGATAAGAAAAAATTATTAAGTGGTGTTGAAATTGCAATAAACGAATGCAGTATAGTTTATGAAAATAAATTTTGGTGGTACAATAACAAACAACTATGGAATACTAAAAATATGAAATTGTTGGGTGATCACAATTATAAAAATCTTTCCTTTGTATTTACTGCAATCGATAAGTTAGGAATAGATTTAAATAGAATTAAACAAGAGTATTTAGACGAATTTACACCCATAGAACACAGAATGGAAATTATTGATAAGGATGGAATAAAATTTGTAAATGATAGTATTGGCACCACACCAGAAACTGCTCTCGCTTGCTTTGAAACATTTCGAGAAAAGAACATTTATTCAATTTTAGGAGGGTTTGATAGACAGCAGGATTATAGTAAAATTGCCAGGTTTATACAAAACAATAATAGCATTAAATTCATTACTGTATTAGGGCAGACCGCATCAAGAATTAAGCAGGAATTAAAAAAGGTAAATTTTACAAATTACAAGATTTGTCAAAGTTTAAAGGAATGTATTGATATTTTGAAGGAACAAGTTAAAAATAACAGCGATAAAAACGCTGCAATTATATTGAGTCCATCCGCCCCAAGTTACGATATGTATAAGAATTTTGAATACAGGGGCAATGAATTTAAAAAAATGATTTAAATTTGTTTTTTCTATTTTTACTCTCTAGAGTAAAAGAAACAAGTATGTCAAAAAAGTTAGTGATTGCGGTCGATGGACCTGGGGCGGCAGGTAAAGGTACTTTATGTACTTTGTTGTCGAAACATTTTAATATTCCACATTTGAATACCGGTGGTTTGTATAGGGGAACTACCTATAAAGCATTACAAAATAATGTTAGTTTGGATGATGTGGACAGTCTAGTAAGTATTGCAAAAAATCTTACCATGCATGACATAAACAATCCTGAAATTTTTAATGAAGAAATCGGAATAAAGACTTCTTCCGTCGCAAAAATACAGGAAGTTAGAGATGCTTTATTACAATACCAAAGAGATTTTGCCGATCAACCAGATGGGGCAATTCTTGATGGACGGGACATTGGAACAACTATTTGTCCAGATGCTAATTACAAATTTTTTATAGTGGCTTCTGCTGAGGAAAGAGCAAAAAGAAGATACAAGGAAACTATTGAGAAAGGGCTGTCTGCAGATTATGAAGATATTTTCCAAAAAATTTTAGAGAGAGATAAAAAAGATGCTGAAAGAGAAGCAAGCCCTTTCAGAAAAGCATCCGATGCTATTGAAATCGATACTACCACAAGAACTATAAACGAGGTTTTTGAATATGTATTGAGTTGCATCAAATGACTTCCATTTATATTCACTATCCATTTTGCCAGTCAAAATGTTTTTATTGCGATTTTAATTCTTATTGTTTTCAAGTAGATGATGATATTCTGCTTGACGCTTACAAATCTGAGTTGGAATTTTATGGAAATCTTTTAAAAGACAAACAAATAAAAACAATATATTTTGGCGGTGGAACTCCAAGCTTGATGTCGTTTAAGTTGATAGAAATCATTTTTACCACAATACATAAAATATGTTCCGTTTCCAAGAATTGTGAAATCACGTTGGAGACAAACCCGAATAGTATCGATTTATCAAGATTGCAATTCTATAAAAAAATGGGAATAAATAGAATATCGCTCGGAGTTCAATCATTAAATGATGATGTTTTAAGATTCTTGGGACGAATACATAATAAAAAACAGATACTGGAAAATGTGAACAATATACAAAACCTTTTTGATAACTATTCAATAGACTTGATTTATAGTTATCAAGGACAAACTTTAAAAGGATGGGAAACGGAATTAAAAGAAGCAATAAAAATATCCCCATACCATCTGTCTGCTTACCAACTTATAATTGAAAGTGGGACATATTTTAAAAGACATAAAATTAAAACACTGGATGATGATTTAAGTATAGAGTTATACAATTTTACTAATGATTTTTTGTCAGATAACGGTATAGATTTTTACGAAATTTCAAATTATGCCAGAAATGGATACGAAAGTAAACATAATTTGGTTTATTGGGATAGTGGTGAATGGGTTGGTATTGGGGCAGGAGCACACGGTAGATTTCATTTAAATGACAAAAGATATGCGATACAGAACAATAAAGATCCACTCATATGGTGTAAGAAAGTTAAACAGAACGGAAACGGAGTTAGTATCAAAAAAAAACTAACCGACGAGGAAATTAGAGAGGAAAAAATTTTAATGGGGTTGAGGACTATTTTCGGAATAAAAGACTATCGAAAACTGAAACTAAAAAATTTAGAGATATTGCAAAAAGAGGGTCTCATTCTTTTAGACAAAAACAATTTAAAACTAAGTAGAAAAGGGTTTTTAGTGTTAAACAGTATTGTAAATACAGTTATCTAAAACCAAAATAATCTACAATAAATTAACAATCATTAGTATTACAATATTTTAAAACCAATCTAATAATTTGATTTTATCATGTAGATATATTATCCATTGCATTTGTAGAATACATATCTCAATTGGATAGAGCATTTGTCTTCGGAACAAACGGTTGGGGGTTCAAATCCCTCTGGATGCACCAATTAATTCATCCGTTTTAGCTTCGACGATCTCCGCTATTTTTGAAACAATCACCTCCTTAGATAAATCTTTTATATCATCGTATTTAATTGGAGACAGAAATTCCATTATAATCTTGCCCTTCTTTTTAAGAAATTGTTTCTTTTTCCAAAACAAACCAGTATTCAACACCATCGGAACAACATCACACTTACACTCTTTTATAATACCTATAAAACCGGTTTTATAAGGATAATCCACAATACTTGCACCGGGAGGAACCCTTGTTCCTTGCGGAAATATGATTATATTGTGTCCCTTTTGCGAATACGTTTTGGCAGTTTTTACCATTTTTTTCATAGTTTTTATACCACCATCCCTGTCTATCGAAATATGATTTATCGATGCCAAAACCCACCCCATAAATGGCACCAAAACAAGTTGCTTTTTCAAAATAAAAATAGGAGAAGGATTTTTCATAAAAGTATGCATTACAAGTGTTTCAAATGTTGATTGATGTTTACCTACAACAATATAATGTTTCGACTTATCGAGTTCATCCCAACCCCTGATTTCATAATCTATTCCACAAGTAACCCTCAGCAACCAAATTATGGATTTTGCCCATAATGATGACATTCTGTCAAATATATACCTTTTATTCTTGATAAAAGGAACTAACCATAACGTCAAATAAAGAAGAGATAATGGAATTGTTATCACCCAAAACAATATAGTAAAAAGTAAAGAAGTTATAATTGCCATGTTCTTTACAACATAATATTATTGATAAATAAAAACAATTTTTTAGAGGGGCTGGAATCGACTAAATAAAAGCAAACTATAACTTCTTTAAAATATAAATAACCATAGAATACAAAATGAGAGAGAGAGAGAGAGAGAGAGAGAGAGAGAGAGAGAGAGAGAGAGAGAGAGAGATTATAAATAGAACTTTATAGTATAAAACATACAATATCTAATTAAAAAATAAAA
>JAIRSX010000046.1 GCA_031255235.1 Rickettsiales bacterium | reverse complement strand
GGTTTTTTGTGTACAACCCCCTCCGTCGCTTCGCTCCTCGTCCCCCTGACAGGGGACAAATCGTGGTACTGAAGTTGTTCGTTTGGATTGCTCCCCTGTTAGGGGGAGAAAGTCTTGTGTTAGGGTTCACAGTAGGTTTCTCTCCCTGTTAGGGGAGGTACTGAGCGGAGCGAGGCGGAGGGGTTGAGGGCGGATGAGGGCTTTGGTGGGGAGGAGAGAGGGGAATAGCTAAATTTTTGAAGCTGATTTTTGTTTCTCTATACTAATAATTTCTACATTATCTAGTTTACGACGATTTACAATACTCTCTACTTTTTCAACTTCTTTTTTATTAACACAAAATACCACTCTAACTACACTTCTAGTATTATTTGATTTTCAATATTTGTCCGATTGAGTGGTTAATCCGTGTTCTAGTTTAGAGTTTTTTCATAGCTTAAATTCAATAATTGTAATATCATCTACACCTTTTGAAATCTTAAAATCCACAGGTCAAGAACCATTATCTACTTCACTATCTACACAAAATTTTGAATATCATCGTGATAAAACAAACAAAGATTGTACAAATTTTTCTGGGAAAACATCCCCATTGTCTTTATAAAATATCTTATATAGTCAACAATCTTGTATTTTATACTTGAATTGTTTAATCAATCTATATGCCTCTTCTAGGCTATTCACAGTATTTTTAGGATTAAAATCTTGTAAAAGAGTATTAACTGTTGATATAGCATTCTTAAATCCTTTATATTCAGCTATTTCCATTTGATTTTTTTGTTTTGCTTCATCTGCTTCTCAATACTTAATTTCTGTATATTTTTTGTATATCTCTGGATATTTTGGCACTAACTGTAAAATTTCTTTGAGTTTATCCTCTTTTGATAAAATATCTTGTTTGAGTATAGAAGTTAATTTGAACCTCAATTCATCATTTTCTAATGATTGCGGTAAATAAGAAAGCAGTTTCTGGTGAAAATCTTTTTTATTCAAAAAGTCGTCCGTAGTTGTCAGAATACACTCAGGCACAAGTAAAATATATTTTCAGTTGTAAATTGGTAATTCAAACTGTTTATCTCCTCGGCTCTTTTGTTCTTTATCAAACACACATTTTCTTACAATAATTTTTCTTCTCTTTTCTGACAAAATGTTACTTTCTTTGCAAACATTTTCTGTGAAAGTAGCAATATTTCCTAATATAAGGTTTGTAATAAAATCGCTTACCTTATCTCTTCAAACTCCTTCTGTAAACAAAGCTAGTTTTTCTATACGAAGGTCATCTTCATTTAACTGTTCTAAATGATTAAGTGCAACTCTCAATTCCTTTACAAACTTATTTCAAAGCCCTGCTCCTTTATCACTACTTCACTGAATATATCATAAATGGGTTTCTTTGATTTCGTGAAAATTAAAATACATTTTTTCTTGGGTTTTAGTATCAATAATCTCATTATTTATTTTAAGAAAAGTAAGATATTCTACAATATCTTCATATCGCTTTTTATACTCTGGAAAAATTCATAGCAAAAATGGATCAATAAATGCAGGATTATCAATGTTGATGAAAATATCAAAAGCTCAATACTTCTCCATTATCTCTTCTGACACATTAAAATACTCACTGAATTGTAATGGTTCTCCCATTGTTTTATTTTTAACTATCTAAAATCTTATTTATTAGTATTTTCTATGCTTAACAATGGCATTTCGGCACTTTGAATTTGTTTTAATACTAATTTTGGTTTTTTGTATAAAGAATCTCTAACAACTTCCGCTTGAATTACAATATCTTGGTTGAAAAACATTTTATAATTATCAATAGAATCTCAATCCGATGCTTTGAGAATTAAAGAGTATTCTTTTTCTCCAATCCTTATATTATAGTGCATAGATTCTCCTTTGTTTACTTGCATTGAGGTGATTTTTCAAGGCAATATATGTTGTTGTCCATTTACTAAATGGGGCAAAATTTGACTTCCCTGTGAGAGATAACTCTCAAAGTTAGTTTCATCTATTTGAAGCTCAGGAACTCTATTGTTTCCTCCCTCTTCTAATCAAAATTCGATATTTTCAATATTATCTTCTGTAATTGGTAATAATAATTCTTGAAATTCTCATTTTTCTATGGATTTTTGAATATATTGTGCTTGATTTTTTGTAATATTAACATTTTGATTTATCGAAATAAGAGGTGTATTTATATTGATTGTTGTATTCTTGATTACTTTTGCAGCAACGAAAAACGATATAATACCTCCACCAATTCGTTTGGCTACATCATAAGCAACAGGGTGTTTTGCAACAAAATGTTCTAATGAGATATATCCATTTAAGATATTTTCTGATATAATCGTATTATACAATGTTTTATTTACAACTAGAAGAAAATCCAAATACAAATGTATATCATTAGAAAACAACTCTACAACATTATTTGCTACTAAATCTATAAATATATCAAAGATAATAGAGCCTTCGGAGACTTTTTTAATTTTTAAGTCAACATCAGAAGTCATACCATACATTTTCATTGCAGAATGTATATTTTTCTCTAATCAGATAAGGGATTGTCCTAATGACTTTATAGAATAATCATTGGTTGAACTATATTTGATATAAAACCCACTTTGCATCTCTATAATATAAAAAAACTAAAAATCTCCCAAAATCATCCCTTCCACCTCACTCCTCGCCACTTCATACACCTCCTTTGCCTCCACCTCCAACCTCTTCGCCTTTTCAATCCTTCCTTTTATCTCATTGACAATTTTCTTTTGTATATTTAATGGTGGAAGTGGTATTTCCAAAGTCTCAATATCTTTTGGATAAATATGAGGTTGTCAGGCTCATTGTTGTAAAGAATAGATATAGGCTTGTCTTGTTTTCAGAAAATAAGCTAAAAATTCAGTAGTTAAAACATTTTCATCTTTTGAGAACACAACACTACAATCAGAAGCAAAAATTGGAGAAATATGATACCAAACATATCCTGAATAAGCTCAGGAAGCACTAATTGTAATAACATTTCCATTATGATTTGCAACATTGTGGCAATAAGGGCTTGTTTGTCATCCAGCAATCACTGGAATATCTCCACTCACTATTTGGCTACTAGAAATACTTTGTCATTTTTTTACATTTGCAAAATTAGATAATTTTCAAATTTGATACTTAGTTTTTTCGATATATTTATCCTTCTTTTGGAAATTTAGTGGGTCAAACCTCTTCGTCTCGCCTAACTCGCTCAACTTCAAACCAAATATCTTCCTTTCTTCCACTGCTTTCCACTCAATACCTAACTCGCCAAGTACGAACTCATCAACACTTGCCAACAAAGCCTTCGCTTCTGCTTCTTTTTGTTGCTTTATCGCGAGAGCTTCATCCATTTTTGCAACGATGTGATTCTGAATTTCGATAGGCGGGAGGGGGATTTGGAGGTTTTCAATCGTGTCCTTGTTCAAATAATCAACTGCATTGTTTGCAACTAGGCTCAACTTCATTTGTTTTCTTCAAAATTCACTGTCCAAGATATAGGCAATATATTTAGGATTTACATTATCTTTTACTTGAAATCTGAAAATCGAACCGTTCAAAATCGC
>JAIRSX010000113.1 GCA_031255235.1 Rickettsiales bacterium | reverse complement strand
CATTTATGAGGAACATTTAATTCCTTCAACATTTCTTCCGCTTTTTCCATACTATTATAAGGAACGACATTGTCATAATCACCATGAACCAAACAAACATCTGGTCTTGAACCAATCTCCCTGTTTATTGTTTCAAAAGTATCTGGCATCATACCAGAAAATGATATCAAACACATCGGCTTTTCAGTAAGACGAAGACCCGTAAACAACGTCATCATTGCCCCTTGCGAAAATCCACCAAGTATTAAATTGTTTGGTGGAACTCCAAACCTATCCAACTGTTCTTTTATCAAAGACGATAAAAGGAGATGGGATCTTTTGATTTCTTTAAGAATTGCAAACAGGTTCATACTCCTTAGAGAAAACCACTGATATCCAAAACCTGCCTCACAAGGTGTAGGCGCATTAACAAAAATTACAGCAGTATCAGGTAAAAGTTGACGCACACTCAAACCGACTGATATCAAATCATCAGCAGTAGAACCATATCCATGCATAAGCATTAAAACATTACTAACTTTATCGGGAACTATATCAAAAAAATCTAATTTACTTCTTTCCATTCAACTCCAAAGATACCAAAGGTTTTAATAAAGAAAAATTAATTTAAATACAAAATATATTTTGTTTTTACCAAAAATTAACCTACCATCTATGTGTGAAAAAGATACTATTAATTTTGTATGTTTTGTCATCTTGTAGCACTCCAAAATACGGAAATAGTGAGAGTGAATTTTACTTAAAACTCGGCAATTTATATTCTGCCTATAGTGATTTCAAGTATGATGATAATGACACAATTTTAGGAAATAAATTTAAAAGTAAAGCAGATGATATAAGAAATGGAGGTCGTGTTTTGCCAGAAGAACCACCATCCAATAGATCTGATTTAGAATATAGAACATTTTCTGTTGAGGAAATTCAGTATTACAGAAACAAAATGATGTTTATTTTACAAAATAAACTTACAAGAGCACAAAATCCAGACGATGCATCAAAGATGCAATTTTATTTTGATTGTTGGCTAAACGAAGAAATATTCTATACAAGATTTGGTCTTATTACTAATTGTAGAAGAAATTTTTTAACAATACTTCAAGTACTGGAATTCCAAGTGTCTTTAGCTAATGAGGAAGTTTTGGAAGAAATACTACAAAAAAGGGACAGAGAAATTACAAGACCACCAGCCCAGAAAAAGAAATTTATAGTTTACTTTGATTTTGACAGTGCCAAAATAAATGAAATGGCAGGTAGAAAGATTTGGGAAATTATAAAATACGTCAATACCCTACCAACATATAAATTAAGAATAAGCGGTCATACTGATAGAGAGGGAAGAGTGGAATATAACAAAAAATTGTCAGAAGAAAGAATAAAAAGTGTAGTACATTATTTGGTTAGAAATAAAATTCCAGAAGAAAATATTATAGAGGTAAGGTCAGAGGTGGAATCTGATCCATCAGTAATTACCGATGACGAAACAAAAGAATTCTTAAACAGAAGAGTTGAAGTAATCATTGAATAATTTGTCTTTTTTCAAAAAATAGTTTAGTAAGGCGTGTATAATACAAGCTATTAATTATGTTTGAAGGTTTAGGAACTGCAATTGTTACCCCATTTAAAAAACAAGAATTAGATTTAGATTCTTTTAAAAATATGCTGGAATATCAAATTTCTAACGGTGTTGACAACATTGTTGTATGTGGCACAACTGGCGAAGCAACCACTTTGACAAATGACGAACAAGTAAAAATTATTAAAGTTGCTGTTGATGTTTGTAAGAACAAAGCAAAGGTTGTTGCAGGCGCCAGCAGTAGCAACACAAACACCTCAATAGAATTAGCAAAACGGAACAAAGAACTTGGGGTAGATGGAGTTTTAGTTGCTGTTCCGCCATACAATAAGCCAATGCAAGATGGAATATATTTGCATTACAAAGCAATTAGTGAAGTTAAAATACCAATCATTTTATATAATGTACCTGGTAGAACTTCAAGAGATATGAGTGATGACACTATTATAAAATTATCAAAATTAGACTATATCGTTGCCCTAAAAGATGCCACAGGTGATTTAGCAAGGGTTGCAAATTTACACAGTAAAACAAAAGATTTTACCCTGTTATCTGGTGAAGATGCTACCACTGTAGGTTTTAATGCTATGGGTGGTAGAGGTGTTATATCCGTTTCCTCAAATGTCGCTCCCAAATTATGCAGCGAATTACAAAAGGCAACTTTAAATGGTGACTACAAAAAAGCACTTGAATTGCAAGATAAATTGATTGACTTACATAAAATTATGTTTGTGGAAGCGAATCCAATTCCCGCAAAGTATGCCACATCTTTGTTGGGATATGGGGACGGTTCAGTTAGGCTACCACTAACAGAAGCAAATGAAGACACAAAAGAAAAAATAAGAGATGCAATGAAAAGCTTGGGAATAATTCAATAATCCTTACAGAAAAATTATATTTGTTTTTCCACCCTTCTTTCATATATCCCGTTTTCTTTTCCTATAAATAAACAAGAGATTCCTTTTTCTTTTTTTATTTTTCTAATACCTTCAGACTGATAATTATCTGTAAATATAACCATTGGATATTCTTTTTGAATTTGTTGAATTATTCTGTATTCCTCATCCCAATATCCATCGTGTCCAACAACCTGTGGTAATAAAGCATGTTTCCTATATTCTACTAATTCATCATTTTTTCGCACCAAAGTTCTGGTAGCAAAAACATCATTCAGTAACGGATTTGTAAAATCAACATTTGCTATCGCATCATTTAATTGCTCGCATAAATCCTCATAATCTAAATTCGGATTTGCAACAACCTTATTAGTAAGCACAGCATGAGAAACAACTCTACCGGTAACAGAAACATAACAACAAGTTTTCATTGCCCTACTTTCAAGATTTACAATAAAGATATTTCTCATTAAATTGAAATATTCTCTTTCCAAATTATTGGGTGCATTAAAACCATAATAATAGGAATTCTCAAAATCATTTTGATATAATAGCAATTCATGATTACCAATTAACCAATTAAAGTTAAGCATTTTGAATCTCGTTTGCTTATATATTCTATTCATAATTAAAACACATTCCATACTATAGGCTCCCCTGTCTATCAAATCACCACCCACAGTCCAAACTCCTTTGAAATTAGGATTTACTGTAAGATTAGGAATAGCAGTTATAAATTGATTATTTACATTCTCCACCTCAAGCTCTGTTCTAACATCAACAAAAACATGTCCATCACACTTTGCAAAACCACTTTTAACAAGAGCTGAAGACAGCGAAAAAATATCTCCATGCACATCACTGATATGATAATGAAAATTATCATTACCATAATAAGGAGACACATTTTTTAACTTGTCTGATAAGTCAATAACATATTGAATATGAGAATTATACATAACAACGATTATATCTGTCAATATCAATAATACAAAATCATTTTGTCTTGCCTAACTTCATAACCTTTCAATTTATTTAAAAAATTCATCCCGAGTAAAGATGTGTCACCCTCTTTATTTACATAAACCCAGAAATTATCAATTTGAAAATCATTTAGTTTAAAATTATCAAGCTTAAGTGATGCGGCAAAAGATGAACCAGAAGCGGTATTTATAGGATTTTGATAGGAGAGTTTTGAAGTATCAATACCAATTCTTTCGGCATCCTTTAATGATAAAGTCGTGGTAGTGGCTCCCGTATCAATCAAAAATAATACATTCTTTTCATTTACTTTAAGCATGATATGAAAATGTCCATCATCCGTTTTTGAAATTTCAATCTTACCTTCTTCCGTTCTCATTCTATAAGGAACTATATTAAAATCAAAGAGATTTCTGTTATTATAGACAACCGCTATAAGATAAATGACAAAAACCCATATCAATATTTGCTTAATTTTCTCCCATCTTTGAGTTGATGGTACCCTTAAAAATAAACCACTAAACAACACCACCAAAACAAAAATATTGGCAATCAAACTTCCCCAATCCCCATTACTAAAGTTAAACATTACAAAATATTCAGATTATCAATTCTCTGCCTTAAAAACTCATCTATATCTTGCGATAAAATATCAGTAAATATTTCTTTTGCTTTTGTTTCATTACCCCTCTGCAATTCAAACAAACCCTCCTGCTCGCTAACTAAAATAAAGAGTGGATTATCCGGTCTTTTGAGTTTTGTAAGCAAATTTTCAACTTTTTCATTTTCATTTTGATTCACTAAAATACTCAAAGCGTTAAGTCCCGCAAGATTTCTCAAAAAAAGATTGTCGCTATCCATACTAAATATTTTCAAATAAATATCAGGAGATTTTTGAAGTTCAGCAAGCCGCATTCCAAAAATCATTTTGAGATTGGTATCAGAAACAGAACCAAAAACTTCATCAAAAATCTTAATCGATTTTTCCCTATCCGTATCAATAAGTTTAACTGCTTCGTAGTATTTCACCACATAATCGTTGATTTGTTTTTCCTGTTGTTTTTGATAGAAAACAACACCAATAGACAAGATTACAACAAAAACCGCTCCATAAACTATTTGAAGCATATAGGAATTAACAAAGTCAAAAACGTAATCTAAACTAAACTTCCTAATCATATAATCTATATTATGCGATAATTTTTTTATTTGACAAATTATATTGTTGAGAATACATTATTGTGAGTATGTTATCACAGCATTTATTTCAATTTTTTCTGTTTGTTATTGGTATAACTTATACTATTCTTTTGTTGAATAGAAAAAGAGCTGGTCCATTTATAAGTATTTTCTATTCTGCATTTATGGTTTACATCATGTATAGATCGCAACATTATGCCAGTATGACAATTTATATTTATGCCTCTATCATGTCAATGATTACTTTTGAGACTTGGTCTGGACAAGAAAAATTTATACCTCATTGGGAGGCAAAGAAAGATTTAGGGAAATTTTCAATTGGTACTCTTGCATTATTTTTCGTAATATATTACATCCTAAGATTTAAACTCGCTGCACCGTCTCCTGTTTTGGATGCCATGCACTTCACATTGAAAATTGGTGCTTATATTTTCACAGCAAGAAAAAG
>JAIRSX010000065.1 GCA_031255235.1 Rickettsiales bacterium | reverse complement strand
ATAACACCTATACAAATAACCTAGTTCCTATAAAACATTTAAGAATAATAGAAAATAATGAAATAGACGAGGATGTGGCATGAAAAAAAATAAAAAGCAAGAATTATAAGGCAATCCCCTTTTAGTGGGACTGACTAATAAAGGTTATTTCTTCTTTTTCTTTTTTAAGCAACATATATTCCTCTTTTTCCTCCTTTACATGTCCTATGCTTATCATTTTGTATTCCGTAGTTATTTTTAAAATACTTGCAGTTACGAATCGATATAGATAAAATTTCTGATTAATTATTATTTAATATAATGTGGTACTAAAAGCAATAATCAACATTGGTTAGTCAATCCCAAAAAATAAGAAAATTTCCGATGGAAAACAAGATGGGTTTTTTGGAAAAGAAAATAAAAAGGAAAATTCCAATATACTTCAGTACCAAATGTGTGTGGGTTACTCTATAAAAATAAGAGTGAATAAAAGTAATAAATCAATTTTTATGGTATGACTTTATGGGATGATATCATTTACTTATTGAATTGAAATAAAAAACATTATTTTCCTATACAGAATTTACCAAAAATATTATCTAGAATTTCATTCACATCTATCTTTCCGGTAATCTTTCCAATATGGTTTGCTGCTATCCTTATATGTTCAGTGTTTATTTCTAATTTATTTTTTAGATCAAATAATTTTAACTGCTCAAGGCAGTTTTGAAGCTCTAACCTATACCTCTCATTAGTTATAGTAGTATCTATATTAGGAGATATCATTTTATCCAATCTTGTTTCTATCTCTTTGATAAAAGCATCAAGATTTGTGTTATCTTTCAAAGATATGGAAATATGAGTAGTGGTTTTATTTAAAAGATCAGATTTATTCATAACTGTAATCGTTTGTTCATCAATCAATTTTGCAATTTCAATATTTGGTTCAGGGTTATCTGGAGAAACTAACAAAATTTTTAAATCAGCTTCTTCTGCCTTTAAGATTGCTCGTTTGACACCTTCATTTTCAATAATATCCTCCGTTTCCCTGATACCCGCCGTATCATATAAAGTGACCGGAATTCCATTTACATCTAAATGAACTTCAATAACGTCTCTTGTCGTTCCCGCTATATCACTTACAATAGCAACTTCCCTTTTGGCAAAAAAATTCAACAGAGTTGATTTACCAACATTCGGTTCACCAATGATAGCAATCTTGAATCCATTTTTAATTCTTTCGCCTATTCTGTTATCTTTTAAGTGTTTTTCAATAAAAGCTATGATAGTATCAATATTACTTTTTATACTTTCTTCTGGCAGAACCTCTTCAGGAAAATCAATATATGCTTCCATCAGAGACAAAATTTGGATTATTTTTTCTCGTAGATCCTCATAAAATTTTGAAGTACCGCCCCGTAATTGATTTATTGCTTGTCTATGTTGAAGTTCAGTTTCACTATTTACAAGATCTACAATACTTTCCGCTTGGACTAAATCAAGTTTGTTATTCAAATATGCTCGCTTCGAGAACTCACCACGTTCTGCCATTCTAATACCCAAACTGTTTAACAGATCAAAAAATCTCCCTATAATATAGGTGGAACAATGTAACGATATCTCACAAACATCCTCTCCTGTAAAGGTATTTGGTGCTTGAAAATATGTTACTAGAGCTTCATCCAAAACAACCACCTTTTCAAAGGTGGTTTTTTGAAAATCCGTGAGACTACATAACGTGGAAAACCTTGGTTTTAAATCCCTAATACCAAACTTCTCTAAACAATTTATAACCTCACTTCCTGAAATCCTAATAACATATATACTACACCTACCCTTTAGAGTCAAAGGAGCAAATATCGTATCCACTATTTTCGCTTTTTGTTATTTGTTTTTGCTGCCTGTCTTCTTGCTTGCTGAACTGGCTGCGCTGATGGCTGTGGAGCTTGAACAAGAGGTTCTACTGGCGGTGTCGCTGGTGCTACCGGTGCTGTAGGTACCACTGGTTCTGTAGGTACAGCTGACGGTGCAACTGGCAACTCAGGCACAACAGATGGTGGAACGGCATCAAATTCCGGTGCTGATGCAGGAACAACAGACTCTGGAACCACAGGAACGACCATTCCATCAACATTTAGAACTTGTTCCGATGGAACTTGCGGTACAGCATCAGATGGAGCAATACCACCCATGCTGTCATCCATAATAACAACGCCTTCAACAACTTCGGTTGGAACTGGTATTTGTCCTTCAATATCATCTTCAGGGACAACACCACTTTCCCCAATAAAATCCGGTGCTATAACACCATCCTGGCTCTCTTCAATAAACTCACTACTATCTGTTGTGTTAGTAGCATTTGTACCTTCGGTTTGATTTTGAGAAGAAAGACCAACATCCCCAAAAAGATAAGAATACTTAACTCCCATAGCAAACGCAAAAACAACGACCAAAACAAACAATAGGTATTTCAATATTTTAATTGCCATACTTCACTCATATAATTTCAACTAACTAATTAATAACTGTTATTAAAAATAAAAACAAATTTATTTTGATATTGGGTTATCATTATATGGAACATTTTCATAAATTGGAAATTTATTAAAACATGTTATTTGTATTATAACTAATACAAATATTATCTTAAAAATAAAGGATGAGAAGTAATATAAGTACCCATAGCTTTAATCATTTATCTCATTAAAATTTATTTTATTTAGATTATGTCCTAATAATACTTCATAGATTAAACTAAAAGCATTTGAACTAGTTTCATCTCTCCTTACCTTAATGCTTGTTTCTAACAACTCATATAACTTCGTATATTCGTTGGAAACTGCACCAATAACTTCATTTCTCTGTTCCTATCAATAGCATTCATTTTCATATTGTTTTTGCTCATTAAAATATAACAACTTCAATGAAATATTTCTGTGTCCCTATCCACACAGCAGTCTATACTCTCGTTTATCGAGATAGTGTTTTTTTTATATATGCTTTGCATAATTTTTTCTTGCGAGAGATTTTATGCAAAGCATAAAAATTTCTCACAAGAATTCTTGCACAAAGTGCTGTTAAATCTACTCTCATCCATCTCTAATATTATATGCTTTGTGGTTTATAAGTATTTTGTTTTCTTTGTTCTTGTGTTATGTGTTCTTGTGTTGTTTATATTCTAGGAGAGTTATAATACAGTGAAAATAATACTAATCATCATAGTGGTATTCCATGATTATCTTATATTCT
>JAIRSX010000105.1 GCA_031255235.1 Rickettsiales bacterium | reverse complement strand
ATGCTACTATTCAAAATGCAGTAAAAGCCACTAATCAAGCAAGAACAATGCAACACTCTTTCTATGAGATGGAAGGTAGAATGGCAGGTGATCTTAATGGTGATGGTTATATTGATACTGGTGATGCATCGAGTAATAAGGATTATGAAATAGCCAATAGGACACTTCTCTTATCACAACAACAATCATCAATATCATCAGGAGTGGGAGTGGGAGAAGGAGCGGGAGAAGGAGAAGGACAATCACCATCAGATGTGGGAGGAGACTTACCATCATCATTATTAGGAGGAGAAGGACAATCACCATCATCAGGAGGAAATGGAGGAGAAGTAGGAGAAGGAGACCAATCACAATCATCATTACATCCTACTCAAACAGCTATCATGGAACTCTTTCTAAAAGGGTACTCTAAATTTAAACCAGAGATGTTTGATTATACTAATATATCTGGTGCTAATCCCGATCTCAGTGAATTAAGAGAGTTCTATGATAAAGGATATCCTAAACTATCAAAGAATATGTACTACTATTATACAGGTGATGCTGAGATCCAATTTGGAGCTATAGAGAACAATAGGATTAAATGTGGATTTATCGAAAGATTCTTTAACAAAATTGGTTATAGTATAACAGATCCAATAAACAAGAAAGAAGCCATAGTAGAAGGTTGTACTACTAGTTCAAATGGAGAAGTATTAGAAGATTCTCCTTGGCTATGTGAAAACACTAATATACCAAGCTATGCATCAGGTCGTGTAAAGATTACAGACATATCCTCTAACAGATACATAGACATCAATGGAGCAGGTTGTCAAATCCCAGAATGTGATAACAAAGATACTCAAACATATAATGGAATCGTGGGAAAATGTGTATGTAACAATGAAGATGAAACTATAGTAAATGGTGTTTGCTATAAACGATGTTCTAAGTTAGATAATGAAAAATACAATACCCTAAATCTAGGATACATCTATACAGAGATCACAAGCAATAGCATACTTACCCCTGATCATGGCACACTAATAGCTAATCATGGAACAGAGATAGACCTCAGATGTATCGAACATGCTAGACTAACCATTGAATATGGACATCCCACCTTACTTTGTGAAGATGGAAACTGGAAATGGAAAAGTGACGACACAAATAATAGCGCAAGATGTGATTTAAGTGGTTCCAAGACTTTCACATTCACAGGAGAGCCACAACCATTCAGTCTCAATGGTTTCCCCACTGGGAGTAAATTAAAATTTGCAGTTTGGGGGGCGGAGGGAGGGAGTTTTCCTGGCAATTCTAGTTATACAATTTCCAAAGGTGGTAAAGGTGGCTATACTCGTGCAACCTATAAGGTGGGTGATTCTTCTCTGTCTCTTTTGTATGTTTATGTTGGAGAAGGTGGTAGTCTAGATGGTGTAGAATCTTTTAATGGTGGAGGAGGTGTAAAAGGTATAAATACAGCAGGAAATGAAGCAAGTGGAGGTGGTGCTAGTGATATTAGAACCGTTGGTGGTGATTGGAGTGGTAGTGAAGGTTTGGGATCAAGATTGATTGTTGCAGGTGGAGGAGGAGGTGCTTCTAGTGGTACTAGTGAAGAAGGTGGTGCTGGTGCTGGCGGTGATAACAATGGTGGGAGTAGTGGTGGAGGTGGTTGGGGGCCTGGTGCCGGTGGTGGTGCTTCTCTTACAAGGAAGGGAGGTGCCACCGTAGATGACTATTATTGTAAAACATATGGAAAAGGTGAATGTCATGGGGGTGGTGGTTGGTATGGTGGGTGTGCTGTTCGTGGTAGTGCTAATGAAGCGCCTCCTAATTCTTGTTATGCGGGTGGTGGTGGCGGTGGATCTGGATATTGTAAAGAACAAAATGGAATTAGTGGTTGTGGTGGGGAATCTGGAGTGAATGGTGGTGGATATAAACTTGAGCATGAAATACTTACTGGAAAGGGTAAAAATGGTTGTGTGAAAATATGTTGGGGAAGTGATAATAGCTGTGATAGCGGTTGTGAATCAGACTAACATAGTGACTAAGATCGCTTATTTTTGTGGGTGTGATCATAAGAATTGTGATATATGGATACAAAATGCGCTTATCTATGGATAGAAAACCTAACTTATTTTTGTTTTTTTTAAAAAATAAATTAAATTCAATAACTATTATTACAATTAAATACTACTATGACTGACTTTAACCATGGCGAGATTATACCGGTTGAGATATCTACTGAAATGAAAAAATCATATTTGGATTATGCGATGAGTGTTATTGTCGCAAGAGCGATTCCAGATGTAAATGATGGTTTTAAGCCAGTTCATAGACGAATTTTGTATTCGATGTATGAAAATGGGTATGATCACAATAAACCTTTTAAAAAGTGTGCCAGAATTGTCGGTGATGTTATGGGTAAATATCATCCACATGGAGATACAAGTATTTATGAAGCATTAGTGAGGATGGCACAGGAATTTTCTATGTCCTCAATTTTAATACAGGGACAAGGAAATTTTGGATCTATTGATGATGATCCAGCTGCTGCAATGCGTTATACAGAAGCGAGGATGGCAAAACTTGCCCATTTGATGACTGACGACTTGGATAAGGATACCGTTGATTTTATTGCTAATTATGATGGTAACGAAAAAGAACCAGAGGTTTTGCCTGCCAAATTTCCAAATCTTTTAGTTAATGGAAGTAGTGGAATTGCTGTTGGTATGGCAACAAATATCCCGCCTCATAATTTAGGTGAGGTTATTGATGGCGTCATTGCTTATATTAACAATCCGGATATTACAATAGATGAAATGCTACAGATTATTCCAGGTCCAGATTTCCCAACTGGTGGATTAGTGATGGGACGAGGTGGTTATAGGGAAACTATGATAAGTGGTAGTGGCAGTATTGTGATGAGAGGTGAAACAAAAATTGAGGAAAAGAAAGGTGGGAGAGAACAAATTATTATAACGTCTTTACCATATCAAGTTGTTAAAAAATATCTTATATCAAAAATTGCTGAGTTAGTTAAAGAGAAAAAAATTGAAGGAATTAGTGAATTAAGAGATGAATCCACAAAAGATGTTAGAATTGTTATTGAATTAAAAAGAGAAGGAAATCCCGAGGTAATTTTAAGTCAATTATATTCTTATACAGATCTGCAATGTAATTTTTCATCTAATATATTGGCACTCAACAACGGAAAACCAGAGAATTTGAGTGTATTTCAAATCATCAAAATATTTACTGATTTTAGAAAGCAGGTTGTTAGGCGCAGAACTGAATTTTTGCTTGCAAAAGTCAGGGAGAGAGCACATATCCTTATTGGGTTGAGAGTTGCTGTCAATGAAATTGATGAGATCATAAAACTTATTAAATCCGCAAAAGATACATCAGAAGCAAAGCTTGAATTGATGAAAAGGGATTGGAATGGTAGAGTTGTAAAATCGATGATTGATTTAATACAAGATAAAGGGAACAAGATAGAAGATGATAGATTTTATTTTACTGAAACACAGGCAAAAGCAATTTTAGATATGCGATTAGCAAAATTGACTGGGCTTGAAAGTGAAAAAATTGATGATGAACTTACAGAACTCTCAAAAGAAATACAAAAATACCTTAAAATTTTGGCAGACGAAAATGAACTTATTGAAATAATCAAAGGTGAGTTGTTACAATTAAAAAGTGATTTTGCTATTCCAAGACGAACTCAAATTGTAAATAGTGAAAGCGATATTGATGTGGAAGAGCTTATTAAAAAAGAGGATGTTATTGTTATAACCACGATGAACGGATATATAAAGAGAGTTTCTACAAATTCTTATAAAGCGCAAAAACGAGGTGGTAAAGGTAAGTCCACTATGAATATACATGAAGACGATTTAACAACTGATATTTTTGCTGTAAATACTCATACACCTATTTTGTTTTTCTCAAATAAAGGGAAAGTTTATAAATTGAAGGCATATAAATTACCAGAAGGTTCATCTCAAAGTAAAGGTCGTGCATTGGTTAATATTTTACCATTGGAACAAGACGAGACGATAACAACAATTTTAGCTGTAGAAGGTGAAAAGGAAGAATGGATTAAGAAAAACATTGTATTTGCTACTAATAAAGGTGACGTTAGACGAAACAGTATGGAGGATTTTGAGAATATACAGTCAGTTGGAAAAATTGCCATGAAATTGGGAGAAGGGGAGAAACTTGTTGGTGTTGCTATCTGTAATGATGATAGTGATATCATGCTTTCTACTAGACTTGGAAAATGTATAAGATTTCAATTGGATGAATTACGAGTATTCCAAAGTAGAAATTCTACGGGTGTTAGAGGTATAAAACTTGATCCATTAAATGAGGTTATATCTTTGTCTGTTCTCAAGAATAGTGAGGCGGAAAATATTGAGGAAAGACAAGCATTTTTAGATATTAATTTAGAGTTAAGGTCTGAATTAAAAACACTTATTGAGAGTGAAATTGATGTTTTGAATAACAGCAAAAAAGATGAATTGTTTAACAAGATCCCGCAAGAAATTTTGAAAGTTCTTTCAAAAGAGAAAGTTGAGACAATGCTTAAAAGTGAGGAAATGATTTTGACAATTACTGAGAATGGATATGGAAAACGAACATCTGGTTATGAATATAGAGTTACGGGAAGAGGTGGTAGCGGAATTACAAATATTATAACTGATGGCAGAAATGGAAGTGTTGTGGCATCGTTTCCTGTCGAAAGGGATAAAGACATTATCATCATAAATGGACAGGGTACGGCGATTAGAACTAAAGTTGAATCTATCAGAATTGGTGGACGAAATACAAAAGGGGTTACTCTAATGAAGGGAGAAGAAAAGGTTGTTAGTGTTACAAAAGTTGAAAAGGAAGAAGAGGTAGAAGAGGAAACAGAAGATAAAAATATAGAAATAGGATTATGATTATTGCTTTTGTTGGCTTTATGGGTGTCGGAAAGACTACGATATCAAATTTCATAGCGAAAAAAGATGGCTTTAAAATTATCTCGTCTGATCTTGAGATTGAGTTAGGAACTAATTTAAAAATCAAAGATATTTTTGCAAAATATGGTGAGCAATACTTTAGGGATTTGGAATATGAGACAATAAAAAATATCATAGAAAATAATGGAGATAATTTTATATTAGATTTGGGTGGTGGTGCTTTTGTACAAGAAAAAAACAGACAGTTATTGAAAAATAGAGTTAAGACAATTTATTTAAAAATACCTTTTGAAATTTTACTTGAACGACTTTCATTAGAAGATGAGAGAAAAAATCGTCCAATCTTACAAAAAGAAAATTGGCAGAATGAAACAAGAAAACTTTTTGAAAGCAGAAAGAAATTTTACGAATTGGCGGATGTTACCATTTCCGCCGATAAAAGTGTAGAAAAGATTTATGAAATCATAAAGGAACAGATTTAAAAAAAAGACAGAGTGAAAAACACTCTGTCAAATACCTGTCATCCTATCAAATTCTATATTTCAAATTTTGTCTTTCCTTCCCAAGCAAGCTTATATAATTCTTCTAATTCCTTTATTAAAGGATATCGCGGGTTTGCTCCAGTACATTGGTCATCAAATGCTTCTTCTGCTGCGCCAGCCTTTAAAAAATCATTAAATTGTTTTTCCGTTACAATTGAAACTTCCTTATTCAAAGCCTTATCAAATCTTGTAGCAGATTTAATACTTGAAGCAATACCAATGTCTTTTTTTAACTTTTCAATGGCATTTATTAGGTTATCAATTTTCTCATCATCATTTTTGCCACCAAATCCAAGAATATCACTCAAATTTGCATATTTTTGTTTTGCAAATGGATATTTGTATTGGGCAAATGCTGCTTGTTTTGTTGGTGTTTCACTACTATTAAACCTAACAACTTGCGAAATTAAATAAGCATTAGCAAATCCATGTGGAATATGCAGATGTCCGCCCATCTTATGAGCCAATGAGTGACAAATACCTAAGAAAGCGTTTGAGAATGATATACCAGCCATTGTTGCGGCATAATGTATTTGTTCGCAAGCAAACTCGTCTTTGTCATTTACGGCACTTGGCAAATATTTAAAAAGCAAACGTAAAGATTCTATTGCGATAGCATCTGTAAATGGTGATGCCATGGTCGAAATATATGCTTCTAAGTTATGAGTAATGGCGTCAATACCAGAGGCGGATGCGATAAATTTAGGCATTGTCATAACATGGTCTGGATCAATTATCGCCATTGTAGGAGTGAATATATAATCTGCCAATGGGTATTTTATAGAGGTTTCATCATCAGTAATAACTGTGAAAGGTGTAACTTCACTACCAGTTCCAGAAGTTGTAGGAATACATACTAAGTCAGCAAGTTTACCAAGTTGTGGTAAAGTGAAAATTCGCTTTCTAATATCCATGAATCGCATTGCAACGTCTTTAAAATCAGCATCAGGTTGTTCATAAAAGAACCATATAAGTTTTGCTGTATCTAAAGCACTTCCGCCACCAAGCGCGATAATCAAATCTGGTTTAAAGGAATTAACTTGATTCATGGCGCCCTTTACCATTGAAAGTTTAGGATCTGGTTGAACTCCACTAAATATTTGGAACTGAGTGTTTGCTTCCTGTAGAGTTTTGATAATAGGATCCAATTTTCCTAAATCAATATAAATTTGCTCAGTAACAATCAATGCTCGTTTTTTGTCTTGTGCCGCTTCGGCGACTGCGAATTTAGTGCAACCTTTTTTAAAGTAAATTTTAGGTGGAACTTTAAACCACAACATATTTTCTTCTCTCATAGCAACAGATTTAATGTTAATTAAATTATGAATACCAACATTCCCAGATACTGAATTTTTACCCCATGAACCACAACCTAAAGTTAAAGAAGGTTCAAGTCTGAAATTATACAAATCACCAATACCACCAAAAGAAGATGGCGTATTTATTAAAATTCTACCGGTATCCATTTTTTCACCAAAGAATTTAATTCTATCTTGTTGTGACTGATCGGTGTATAGAATTGAAGTATGTCCAGCACCACCATGATTAACTAATGTATATGCTTTTTCTACAGCATCATTAAAATCTTTTGCTTTGAAGAAGCCAAGAATTGGAGATAACTTTTCTTTTGTGAATGGTCCATCGTCATCAACTTTATCTGCCTCAGCAATTAGGATTTTTGTTTTTTCAGGTACTTTAAACCCAGCCCTTTCAGCAATAGTGAAGGCAGATTGTCCTACCATGTTTGCATTTAAAGTAGTTCCATTAGGGAACATAAATTTTGCCAAAAGTGGTTTTTCGTTTTCCTTCAGAAAGTAACAACCTCTTTTTATAAACTCATCTTTAACTTCTTTGTACTTAGATTCTACAATTACAACTGATTGCTCACTGGCACAAATCATTCCATTATCAAATGTTTTTGATTGTATGATTGAAGACACTGCCATCAAAATATCTGCCTTTTCATCAATAACTGCTGGACTATTACCTGCTCCAACACCAATTGCTGGTTTTCCACAACTATAAGCTGCCTTGACCATTCCAGGACCACCTGTTGCTAAAATTGTATCAACTAATGGATGATTCATCAATGCACCTGAAAGTTCAATAGTAGGATCATCGACCCAAGCAATTAAATTATCAGGAGCACCTGCCTTTTTTGCTGCTTCAACCATGACTTTTAATGCTTCAATAGTGCTTTTTTTTGCTCTTGGATGCGGAGAAAACACCATTGCATTTCTTGTTTTTAGAGCAATTAAACATTTAAAAATTGCTGTCGAAGTTGGATTAGTTGTAGGAACAACACAGGCAATAATACCTATAGGATCAGCAATTTTAAGCATACCGTGAGTCCAATCTTCTTCTATTATACCGCAAGTTTTCTCATTCTTATATTTGTTGTAAATATATTCTGCCGCAAAATGATTCTTGATAATTTTGTCTTCCACTATACCCATACCAGTTTCTTCCGCTGCCATTTTTGCCAATGGAATTCTATGAACATTTGCCAAAAGGGCAGTTCGTCTAAAAATAGCATCAACTTGTTCCTGTGTGAAAGTAGCATATTTCTTTTGTGCTTCACTCACCTGTTTCAATCTCTCGTCAAGTGTCTCAAGAGAATTTACAATAATAGTCTTTTCTTTCGTCATAATTCCAGCAAATTACCTACTACAGGGTAAATAATTTCTTACATAATACAAATTAATTTATTCCATTTGTTATTTAATTTGTCTTTTATGAAGTATATATTATATCTCACTATTATAATGAATTGATTTTAGGTATGGCTATAATCTCTGGTAATTGGAAAATGAATGGTTCTAAGTCTATGATAGACCAATGGTTTGTTGATTTTGGAAATGAGGCGATAAAATATGAAGATAGTGTTAAGGAAAAAATTGATATTTTGATTTGTGTTCCGGACATCTATATAGAATATGCCATTTCAGTAGCAAATAAGTATAATGAAGGAACAAAGTCATTCAAAGTGAATATTGGTGCAGAGGATATACATCAAGATACAAAAGGCGCTTTCACCGGAAATACAAGTCCTTTATTTTTAAATGAAATCAGTTGTAAGTACACTCTTACAGGTCATAGTGAAAGACGACAATATCAATATGAAACAGATGAGCTGATTCAACAAAAATCAGCAAATGCTATAAATCATAGTATAATTCCGATTGTTTGTGTTGGTGAAGATCTAAAGACTAGGGAAGAAAACAAATATATTTCGGTAATTGAAAAGCAAGTGCTAACTGCCACTAAAGATTTGGACTCGTCAAAATTTATTTTGGCGTATGAGCCGGTTTGGGCAATTGGTACAGGTAAAGTCCCAATTGCTGACGAGATTGAGGAGGTTTGTGCCCATATCAAATCCATTTTAGGAGGCAGTGTCAATGTTTTATATGGTGGTTCGGTAAAAGGAAGCAATGCCAAAGATATCTTATCTTTGAAGTCAGTTGATGGTGTTTTGGTTGGTGGGGCAAGTATGAAGGGTATTGATTTCTTTGATATTATCAAATCCATTTGTTAAATGGAAGGTCCCAATACTAGAAGAAGTAGAGTTTTTCCTGATGTTTTAGATCAGGTCGATGAGATATTGGAAGAAATGGAGGAAATTGATGATGTAGAAGAGATTGAAGAGACTGAGGAAATAGGAGACCTGGAAGAGATAGAACAACAAGATACCAATGAAGATGAAGAAAGTGATAATGATAGCGATGACAGTGACAGTAGTGATGGTGATAGTGACGGCGATGACGATGATGGAATAAGTGATAGGGACAAGGATAAAGAATTAAGGGATTCAATAAAAGGGATTTTGTCTGATAATACAAAGAGTGCAATTGACATTGAAAATATTCCTCTCGAGGAGATTATCTCAAAACTCAAACAAAAAAATATATCAAATGATAGGGGACTGTCTGTAGAAAGATTAAAAAATATTACGAACAATAAATCAAAAGTAAGATATTGAGTAACTCCCTTTACGATTTTTATTTCTTACTGTTCTGAGAAAGGAATAATTGACGGTTGGGTTCTGTATTGGATTTTTTTGTTTTTTTGGATAGATTATCCTAATCTAGGGCAACAAGTTAAAGTAAGGTAATATGTTGCATAATAATTTGGATAGCGTTTCAGACAAGACAAAGGTAGTGGTGAGTAATGGTAAAGAGAAGCAGAGAGAGAGAGAGAGAGAGAGAGAGAGAGAGAGAGAGAGAGAGGAGGGACAACATGCTGTGGATTCTACCACAAACAAATCAAAGACAACAAAGTTTGTTATTATCTATTATCCAGACAAGTTTTAGTAAAAGAGGTTAGGTTTAATAAGATTTGTTACCTTTTATTTGGGTTTGTTCCCGTTTTCATTAAAAAAAGACCAATTGTTAGCCATGATTTTACCTATACCATTTCTCAAAACAACTTTTATAATAGACTACAGGAATTGAGACAAACAAATATTAAAATACCTACCATTAATTATATGAATTCTTTTATTTTTAAGATAGGACACGGATTAGGAGACCAAATTCGTTTTTTAAAAACTGCTCTGGAAATCTATAGAAAATATGGTGACAAATATAGTTATTACTACTATCTATCAGATGCAGCACATGGAGCAAACATCATGGAACAGTATAAAGATTTGTTTAATATCATTCCACTTAAAAAAATAGAGTTACCAAAAGAGTTAGTACAAATATATGAGGATAGTTTTTTTCAGAAAATAAATTCCGTGAAATGTCTTGGCAATTTTATTCCTCCCTTTTTATTCAGTCATTTATCTATGACCTTTGATATCCCCAAAGATTTTGCAGAACACTTCAATCTTTCCATTCCTCTTCCTCCTCTTGTATCACAAAAACTCTCTCAAATAAAATCAACAAATAATTCCGTATGTGTTCATATTAGAATGGGAGATGATCTAAGACCTGGCAATATTTTGTTATCTCTTTCCTATATCAGAAAGTCGTTGATCAGAATGAGAAACAAACTTAATGCCAATAATGTTAATAATGTAACCTTTTTTATATTTTCCAATTCAATGGATATTGTCAAGAATAGATTGACAAGCATAGAAAAAGATATAGGAGGTACTTTTGATTATGTAAATTTAAACCAAGATGAACAAGGATATTTTGAACTTGAACTTATGAGAAATTGTCAACATTTTATCATTACACAGGGTGGATTTGGTATATTGGCATCCAGTTTGTGTCAATATCCACAAAAAATAATTCTTGTTCCACCCGATAAAGACAGAATACACAGTCAAGAAAAGAAAGAAAAAGAATGGAGATATAAGTGGGATCATGAGAGTAATGATTGGAGAAATGTAAAAATCTATTAAAAAATATGGTTGTATTCTTTTAAAGATTAGATTGTATTCTTTTATAAATTCAATTTTTACCAAATCTTTCTTCCAATTCTTCAAAAACTTTTAATTGTCCATCCCAATCTTCAGTTGGTTTTGAAACTTTTACATTGAAAAACTTTATTAAGTCTTTACCAATTAATATTGTATGATCCTTTGCACCTGAATAATGTATGTGTCCCCTTCCCTCAATAAATTTATTATAATCAGCGAATGGTATGCCATTTTCTTTTGCTATATCTTCTATAGTGTTTACAAATCTTTTGCAATCTTTGCAATTTGAATCCGGCGTTTTTATTAAAAAAATTTTAATATTTTTATCTTTTGCAAATTTTATTGTTTTTTCTAAATATTTTCTACCATGCCATACTAATTCTCCTCTTGACTCATCATTTATACCATAAACATTAGGTGGGATAGGATCATTTGTTCTTACATAACCCTTATAATAATCATTAAAAATTGTCTGTCTACACCACATGTCATCTTCTCCGCATTTCTTTCTTATCTTTTTAAATAAATTACTATGAGTTTTGAAAATTGGAAATATGTATTTTAAACTTTGAGGATAGTTTATCCTTTCGTTATGACTATAATGTTTTATTGCCTTCAACTTATTTAGACTACTATCCATTTCTCCAAAGTTATTATAAATAAAATTATTTGAATAATTTCTCATAAGGAAAAAGGAAAAAACATCAATAATATATACTGCTTGTGGCTGTTTTTTAACTGCCTCAATCAAGGTATAATATAAAGCACTTGCTGGTTGTTGTTCCATACCAAGATTGTAAGAAGTTAAACCGAATTCCTTATAAAGTAATGATGGAATAAAACTGGTTATAATATGACTTGTTCCAATTGTGATAACATCCAATTTATCCTGTTTATACAAAGTTTGGAAATTGTTTGTTTTCCAATTTGGAAACCTTAAATCAATTCTATTTGTTTGAAACAACAAAATAACAAAAACATCTATAAAACAAAAAACTTTTAGAACAACTCTCATTAAAACGCTCCATAAATAAAATCACTTGCTTTTAAATCACCATAAATTCCAAATATAATGATAGAAAATATGATAAAATAATAACATAACCATCTAGTAACAATGTTCCGTTCTCCAACCTTTCCTCTAACATTATTTATACCTCCACATACATCAACTATCCATACCAATACGATTCCTACAATAGCGACATATAACTCTTTCTCTCCACCAATCAGTTTACTTATGCCATTTTTTCCAAAAGTAAATCTGAAATTATTACTGTCAGTTAGGTTTTTTAACATTAATATCGCTTTAGAAAAACTAGTCGTTTTAAAAAATATCCAACTTAAGTTCACAAAAATAAAGGTTAGTAAAATAGATGTGAATTTACTTATTTTAATGTTTATTTTTTTCCATAAATTATAAATAATTATTGCAATTCCATTCAATAAACCCCATATAATAAAGTTGTAACTCGCTCCATGCCATAATCCACTGATAAAAAATATAATTAAAATGTTTATATATTTTGTAAACTCGCTTTTCCTACTTCCTCCAAGTGGAATATAAATATAGTTAATAAACCATCTATTTAAACTGATATGCCATCTTTGCCAGAATTCTTGTATGTTTTCAGAAAAATATGGAGTATTAAAATTTTCATTTAGTTTGATACCAAATAACTCTGCACTTCCAATACAGATATCCATACATCCACTGAAATCACAATATAG
>JAIRSX010000095.1 GCA_031255235.1 Rickettsiales bacterium | reverse complement strand
GTAATAGCCCCTCCTAATGCTGCTTTACCAATATCACCACCCCAACTATTGTGATTCTCATAACTATTGTGTTGTTCTTCTGCTGTTCCTATTAGAAGGTCGTTTCCTGTTTCAATATTTAAATCATTTGATGTGGTTATGGTGGTACTTATCATTGTTGTATTGTTACCACTCTTTATGTTTATGTTATTTCCTGTTAGTGTTGTGCCAATGGTAGTTTCGTCATAGTTCATTGTTATGGTTTCGTTACCTTTTTTCATATTCGATGCTCCAATAGTAGAACTAGCTCCTGCCATTACTGCTGCTCCTGCTCCTCCTGTTAGGGCTGCTACTGTAGCTGCTGTAGCCACGTTAACTATGGCTCCAACTAAATCAAATTCCTCCTTTTTGTAATAATGATAATTGTAGTCATAGTCCGTAGCATTTAATAGGTTTATGTCACCTGTTGCTGTCATATTTAATTCATTCCCGGCAGAAAAGTTTGTGCCAACTGATAAAAGGTTATTTGAATTTATAGTTAAGTTATTGGAAGCAGTTATATTACTTGATAGGTTATTCAGAGTTGCGGTCTCATTTATTTCTGTTGTTTTAGAACCTAACCATCCATTATCTATTTCTACTTTACTATAGGTTCTATTATAGTCTTGTACTGTTAAAGAGTTTAAATCTCCTTCCACATTTAAAATCATATTGCCTTTCGCCGATAGAGATGAACCTAATAGATTTACAGATCCCCCTTCTTTATTTGTTGTTTTTGCTGTTGTTGTTATGGCATCATCATCTTTTGAATGGTTTGCTATGGTTTCTACCATAAGATTCCCTCCACTTGTTATTTGTGCTGTTGAGCCAATGTAAGTTCTTGTCTCTTCATAGTTATGTATTTTATAGTCTTCTGATTGGCTATTGGTGATGTTGTTTAGTGTTCCTGTTGAGATGTAGGTGGTAGAATCTTGATTTAATGAACCTATCGTACCACCAATATTATTTATCTGACCTGTTGAGAAAGGTATCTTTTGATTATTTTCATCAAGAATATAATTTGTTTGATTATCTATGGTGTAGCCTTTATTTGTTAATTCTTCCATTTCTTTTGGTGTTAAGTTGTCTGCGGTTTTATATTGTGTAGTATTAAGATAAAGTAGGTTGTTTGCGAGGATTGTTGCCTGTGGTGCTATATTACCGTCTCGATTTACAGAATTTGTCACATTATTTATTTGGTCTACTGTTATTACAACATTTCTATTACCCCAAATCGTTCCCGCATTGGAGAGAATAGAAGATGATGATGTATCATCAGATATTGTTGTGTTGTTGGAACCTTGTATAAATATGTCGTTTCCGACTATCATGGTATCAGTATTCTTTTTGACAGAGTTTTGTTGTTCGAATTGGGTAAGGGCATTATCATAGGATGATTGGTAAGTGTTATTATAGGTTATTTGAAATAGTTTTTGAGGTTGTTCACTGTTATAGAAATCATTAAGTTTTGCACTTTTGATTTCATTAAAGTAATTCTCTTCTAGTTGAGATTGTATTTTGCTTTTTAAAATTTCTTCTGCTTCGGCTAATAATTCTTCTTGAGATTTCTCTACTGTTCTTAAACAAGTCATAGATCTTGAACTACATGGTGTTTTTACACTCTTTTTTGTTTCTTTAATTTCGTTTTCAATTATAGAATTGATAGTTTCGTTATACTCTTCTAGGTTTTCTGTTTTCATCTTATTTATAGAATCAATTATTGCTAATTGTTCTTCCGCTGATTGTATTTTTTGTTGTGCTTCTGTTTTTGCTTGTACCACTAAAGCATTTTCTTTGGCTGTTACAGCTTTGTTAGCTGCAATAGTGGATTCCTCTACTGCTTTGTCAGTTGCTCGTTTTTTTGATAACTCTGCTCGTAGTTCGCTATGGGATTGAGTATTTTGTAAAAGGTTGTTTACACTTTCTTGGCATAGATAAATTTGTGGAGTTAGTACTTCTACTGTTTCGTAGTTTCCGTTTTCATCTTTGTTTGGTAGTGTTATTGTTTTTGTCACATACCATACTATATCTTCTTCTAAATTGTTTATTTGTTCTTTTGTGAGTTCTTTACCAATGGTTAATCCAATCTTTTCTACCTTTTCTTCATCAAGGGTATTAAAGAGATTATTTATATAAGTGTCTATCTCTTCATCAGCTATTTTATTGTTTTGAAACAAACCTATTTGTTCCAGATGTGTCTTTATTATATTATGTTCCATATAGACATCACCCAAAAATTTTTGGTCAAGGAAGAATGGATCTAACCCTATTCTATTTAGAAAATATTGACTACCTAGGAAGTTTGATGTGTCTACCAAAAGGAGAGGATCGGTTTCATACAAAAAATGTGTGTTAGGCTCCTGAGACTTACGAAATATACCATAGTTATTGGTAGGAAGTTCTATAACATCGAGTGGATTCAAAGTATTAGTTTCTATGGCTTTATCTAAAAAATTATCATTTGTTCGATTGGTTGTGGCATATGGAATGTTTTGCTTTGATATATTTTCTTCTTTGGTTGTTGTTTTATGAGTATTTCCGTTATTTATTACTATTCCCTTAAGATTATTATTTGGAGATATTACTACACTTTTTTGAGAAACTATCCTAGATTGGGCATTATTGGATTTTAATGCAACTAAATAATATTGATTTGGTTTGTATTCAGTATAATATTTGTATCTCCAAAGTCTTTGCCATCTTCTCTTTTTTCTTCTTTCAACGCGATATTTGACATTTTTAGCTGTGAATTCTGCTATGGTATTAAATAATTCATTGCTTGTGAGATACATATTATCTTTACTATAAATGATACTATTGTAGTTTGTTATTCTATCGTTGGAATCTATATTTAAAGTTCCATTATTTGAAATTATCTGACTTTGATTGGATCTTAAAATTGAATTATAAAATAATTCTTTATAAACTCCAGTTCCACAATTATAGCAAGGCATACCATAATCCTTAATATAATGGGTTGTTGCAGCATATGGATCTATAAAATAATTTATATTATCGCTTCCATAGTTTATAGTTTCGTTTGTTTTTATATTTACATTGCCATCTGCTTCGATTTTTCCATCATAATTTATAAGTTTATTTAATCTGGTAAGTTCTCCATTGACACCATTTATATTTATGCTACCTTTTGACTGGATACCATATCCTACCGAGGATTCACCCTTTATGTTTGTTCCCCCCGCATTATTGAATAGTATGTCAGATACATTAAAGTTTATATTATTATTTGAATATATTAAGGAATCTTTGTTGTTGTGAAGAACGCTATTACTTGTTAGAGTTGTGTTATTGGAGGAGAATAGTCTTCCATAATTATGTATTCCTGTTTGTTCTACCGATGTTTGATTTGTGTTGTCAGTTCTAATTCGTGAAAGATATTTAGTGTAATCACTTAGTGATGCAGAGGATGTATCAAATTCTGCAATGGTCCAATCATCCTGATTAAATGAATTTGTATCATTTATTATGGTGTATAAGGAATATACATTTTGTTTGAGCTGTGTTTCTGTTAAAGAATTCCAATCAATAGCATCGTAAGAATTTAGACTTTGTTGTAGTGAGTTATAAAGATTTTCTATTTTTACGAGTCTAGATTGTTCTTGTGACTCTTTCTCAGTGAGCAATATTTGGTTCTTATCTATTTTGATTTCTAATCCAGTTGGGTTTAGTGATATAAAACCATCAAGATCTAAATCTACAAAGTCAGGGTTATTTATTTTTTGTTCTTCGTTATATTTGTCTAATCTATTAAGTTGTTCTTGAATTTGTTCATCTATTTTAGTTTCTAAATTGGTGAGGTTAATCTTCCAATCATCATAACTATATTGATTTCCAAGTATTTTTTTTAATTGTTCCTGAATGTCATTATCAGTTATGATTTTTAAATAGGTAATTTCATTGCCGTTTTCATCAAAATCTTCGATGGTTACGGGTGAACCAATAGCAAAACTATCGGTGTCAAATTCATAATTTTCTCTCGCTTCTTCTATCACATCTCGAATCGCAAGCAGTCTTATTCTTTTTTGAACTAAATAATATTCCTTTTCGTTGTTTGTATTGAGAGTTGTAAGTAATAAATTATCGAGTTCATTAAGGTCTACAATGTTGTTGATATTATCTATTTTATCTTGAACTTCTGGAGGTAATGGAACAACTATCTTATCATTACCTTCATTTAATAAATCCAAATTGTTTAGCTTATAGTCTGAGCTTTTGGTTGCCTTTGTAATCAAAGTTAAATTTCCAGATGTAGGATCTTTTAAATTAAAGATATTTCCGTTTTCATCCACATAATCACGATATACTCCAATGGCTTGAAGAAACCCATAATTCATTAGACGGTTTTGAGTGGTTATTTGTAGATTATTGCCTGCAGATATGGTTGCTTGCAATGTACTGTTTTTGTTCCCATTGTAGATAGAGTTTTCTGCATTTATAGAGATATTATCAGTGGAAATAATAGTTCCATAATTATAAAGATTACCAGTCTCTAATTTGTTTTCATTTAAGAGGATGTTAAATGTCATATCACCCGAAGCGAAAAGAGTCGAGTTTTTTTTATTGGTTATGTTTCCGCTGGCATTTAAAATCACATTGTGTCCAGTTAGATTGATTGTCACATCTTCATCTTCATTTTTTGTTATTTTATTATCTAAAGTAATATTTTTTGCACTTAGGATAGTTGTTCCATAAATCGATCCAATCGATCCTTCAGTGATAAAATCTGTCGATAGATCTATAGTTAAGTTTTCACCACTTGTGATTGTTCCATTTTTATTAAAAATACTACTTGATTTTATCTCAATATCGTTATTAGCGAATATGGTTGAATTATTTGTGTTTGTTACATTATCTGTAGACTCAATGTTTATTGAATCAATTCCGTAGATTACGGAATTGTTTTTATTGATCAGATTGTCTGTTTCTATATTTACGTGTCCTGCATAAATATTGGAATTATTAATTTTGATGACAGAGTTATTCTTGTCACTTTTATTTTGTATTTTTATTTTTGCTTCTTGATTTAAGGTTTGTAGATTTGTATCCTCTAAAATTATATTTCCATTTACATCAAAATTTATATTATCGATACTGGAGACAAGGTCACCTCTATTTACAACACCAACTCCATCTTCAGTGGATATAATGTTAATTTTTCCTGCATATATTCCACCCATAGCAGTACTATCTATGGCAAATTGTGGTTTCGTATCTTCCGTTTCTTTTGTATTTGTGCTATTAACCTGAAACCCTTTATCTTTATAGTATGTTGCTTTATCATTTCCAGTTTTTATGTTTATCTCAGTATTGTCTGATCCGTATATATCGCCATTAATTTCCATTATTCTACCCATAAGGTCTATATAATTTACATCTGTTGCGTCTATACCAAGATTGTAGGCTATTAGGTTATTGTTTTTGTCGAATATATTTATTCCTACAATTGTAATTGTAGCATTGGGATCTTTTGAGAGTAAAAAAGGATTTAGATTGCCATTTTGGTCTAATGTTCCATTGGGACTAGATTTGCCCGTGATTAAAGATAATCTGCTTGTGTTTATGAAACCACCACCACTTACCATAATTCCATTTGGGTTTGCTATTATGAGGTCAGCTTTTTTGCCAAAAACTTCTATGTAACCATTTATACTACTTATTCTGTTTGTGGTAATTTCATTTAAAATTATTTCGGCTTCTTTTACTCCAGTTTTATTAAAATTTGGATTTCCATACAGGGCACCTCCAAGTTGACTATTTCCAACCTCTCCTTGATAATTATTGAATATAAGATTTTCTTTATTGACATTAAAGTCTTTATAGTAATTGGCAGATACACCACCTTGAGAAGGCGTATTTATGTTTATAACAGGAGTTCCATTTTGAGTGCGATCTAGATGAGTATCTCCATTCCCTCTGCTGTTATCTGCTTCTATGTAATTCACTGGATTATCGATTATATTTTGTGGTGGGTTTATATCATTATATGCATAAGCAGATCTAATTAAAGTTACATTTGCTATAGCTTGTGTTGTTATAAAGGAAATCAATATCTGAGTATATAAGATTGATATAGAGAGGAATGAGGAGATTATTTTTTTGAACGAGCTCTTAAGTGAGATCGATGTTAAGATAGAGGAGGAAATTGTTTGTTTAAGCAAGTATATATATTTCCACCATTACCACAGGTAATATAACCCGTCCAAACAAAAGTCAAATTTTTATTTGTTCTTTGATTTATTCAATCTTAAAATGATATGTTATGGGAAAGTTGGGTGTATTAAGTAAATTATAAAAAAGAGAACTATGAAAAAGAGTATCGTTACCATGGTTTTACTTTCAAACATATTTATTCGTAAAGTATCAATGGCAAAAGATTTTTTGAATAAAAAAGTGATCATATGCTGTTGACGATAGGTATTTAGGGCATTATAATGGGCAGTTGCACTGAAGATACTTGTAATTTTAATATTGATACAACGATTGTAGATGGTTATGCTTGTACAGCAGGAGGAATATTAAATAACTTATCATTAAAAATAGCAAATATAGTAAAAAATTACTTTTGACAAGTCAATTTACTTCTAATTAAATGCTAATAATTCTTCAGCGTGATTCTACATGAAAAATATAAAAAAAATTAAATCTGCAACTTTTATACTCATATTTATTATAATATTTTCAAAAGAATCTTTGGCTTTATCTGACACCGATTTATCTATCCAACAACAAAAAATTATAGATAATCAGTGGGAACAGCAACGCCAATTTGAAAAAAATCATCAACAGATAACTGAATCTGAAAAAATAAGAAAAAAACGTGTTGATGAGGGTTTTGTTAATTCATTAGAAGACAAAAAACATACTAAAAATAACGAAATAAATAAAGATGTAGAAAATTGTCATAAATTTTCCAAAATAGAATTAATTGGCAACAAAAAATATTCAAAAAAATACATATTTAAAAAACTATTATATAAATATATAGGTAAATGCATTGATAAGAATAATATAAAAGCATTGCAGAGCGAACTAACCGAATTTTATATAGAAAAAGGTTATACTACAACAAGAATTTATTTCGATTTAGATAATAGCAAAATAAGCAACACTGATTTAAACAATAATATATTCGTAATAATAATTGAGGAAGGAAAAATTGGAAATATAAATCTCATTGAAATACTGCCAGACGAAAAAACCAAAATAATGAAAGAAAACCAAGGAGAATTGTCTTTTTGGCAAAAATATAAATCTTCCCGCCTATTAACACAATTATTTTTTGCGTTCCCATTCAAATCCAACAAAAATAAAATATTCAACATAAAGGATTTTGAACAAGGATTGGACCAAATAAATAAACTTCAAAGTAACAATGCAACAATGGAATTAAAACCAAATACAAATAGTAAAATAGGCTATTCAGATATAAATATAATAAATGATAAACATGAAAGCGAAAGAACAACTTTTTTAGGAATAGGAATAGACAACAATGGAAGTGAAAATACAGGAGAAATAATGGGAAATATAAATATAATACAAGATAATTTACTTGCATTAAATGATAACATATACTTAAAATATGCTCAAAATGTGGATGGAGATGGTAAACTTAACGATAATGGTGGTTATAACAATTTAGAGATAGGGGATAATAAAAATAGAAGATGCAGTAAATCATTTTATGGTAACATATCAATACCATTAGGCTATTGGACATTTACTGATAGTATAAGTTATTCAGAATATCTTACCACAATAGCGGGATATAACTCTACTTTTGAAAGTAGGGGCAATACGCTTACCCAAAACTATATTATTGATAGGACGATGACTAGAACACAATTGTACAAAATAAATATAGGAATAAATTTTGAAGTAAGGGATACGGAAAGTTACATAAGGGATATAAAAAGCGAAATAGGAACCAGAAAATCATCGAATATAAATATATTTATGAATGGTACAATATACACTAAATTTGGAACAATAATTATAAAACCAAGTTATCAAAGAGGGTTGGCTTGGTTTGGTTCAAAAAAAGATGAAAATCATTTGCAAATGCTAAAAACAGAGCCGAAATTGCAATATGATATGTTAAAGTTATATTTCTATTATAATAGAAAAATAAATATACTGTTTCCCATAAACTACACACTAACAATGGATAATCAATATAGTTTTGACACTCTGTACGGAGTAAATCAATTTTCGGTTGGAGGAGAATATACCACAAGAGGATTTAAAAACTCAAATATAAGTGGAGACAATGGCTATTATATCAGAAACGATTTAGGAGTGAATTTACAACAATTATTTTCAACAACACTACTTGAAAACTTACTAATAAAAACATACTTATCAGTCTTCTATGATTATGGTTATGTGAAAGACAAATATGCAGACTCATCAGATGAACAATATAATTCTAGAAGTGGCAACATGACTGGAACTGGACTTGCTTTAAACTATTATGGAAAACATTTTAATTGGTCTTTGACATATGCAAAAGCACTCCACGCCCCAGAATATATACAGATTAGGGACCATATAAAAAAGGAAAATAATAGTATTTATTGGAAAATTGAGACAAAATGGTAAAAAATACATAGTTTATAAAAAAAATGATTCTAACGCTATATTATGAATTTGGTGTTTGATTAGAAATGTTAACCTTGACTAGATAATTTACTTTTTTCTTTATTTTTTAAGTAATTTTTAGTCAATTTTAAAACAACGAATATTTGTTAAAAATATTATTGGCGATGTAAAGGTTTTTAGAATAATAGCGGATAAATATAGATGCGAAAGAAAGAGGTTTGGTTTGAGGTTTAATTTGATAGTTGATTTATGAACTGTGAATTGGGGAGAATTGGTGTTTTGAGAGACTTGTCTAATAAGTTGTTATTTCTTTTTGAATTTAGCATCTGATTATAGATAAAGATTGTATTCTTTTTCCTGAGGACATAAGGTGATAAATGCAATTTTCCTGTTAAATTTATTTTCATTTTTCTTTTTTAGTGTAGTCACCAACTCATGTTTTTTAACAAACATTTTGTATAGATAACATTTTTAGATTAGGCTATTTGAATCCTAATTCTTTTAATAATTTGTCTGTTTCTTTTTTTAAATATTCAACTTTTACTTTTGTGGTTCCCTTGCCGTGAAATTCTAATATTTTTGCAACTTGTCTTGATACGTCAATGATTCTATTTTTCACAAAAGGACCTCTGTCATTCACTCTAACAACAACATTTTTCCCATTTTCTAAATTTGTGATTCTAACAACGGATGGTAATGGTAAAGTTCTGTGGGCAGCGGTTAAATCATCCATATTATAGGTTTCACCATTTGCCGTTTTTTCTCCATGAAATCCATCGCCATCTCCATACCAAGACGCCATGCCGACTTCTTTATACGTTTCGTTTACTTCTGGGTAGTAGGTTTGTCCCATTATTGTGTAAGGTTTGCCAACTTTATAATAGCCTTTGGATTTTTTGGGGTATGGTATGTCGTTATATTCTTTGCCGGTTTCATCGGTTTCTGGTTTTTTTTGAGGATAAATTTTTTTCGAATCTCCTTTATACTCTAATTTATACATCTTGTCATGTCTGTTGTAAGCCGCGAAAGAATTGGAAACTATCAGTAAAAAAATAAGAAGTGTTTTTTTCATAAATCTTTGATACTCGCTTTTATAAAATTGACGAATAAAGGTGCTGGAACAAATGGGCGACTTTTTAATTCTGGGTGGAATTGGACACCAATAAAGAAAGGATGATTTTTCATCTCTATACACTCAACTAATTCATCCTTCAAGTTTAATCCGCTAAAAATTAAATCTTTTCCTTCAAAGTTTTTTCTATATTTATTATTGAATTCGTATCTGTGTCTATGTCTTTCGCTAATTTCGGTCTTACCATAAACCTTTTCTAAAAGAGTTCCTTTTTCAATGTTGCATGGATAAGCACCAAGTCGCATTGTTCCACCTAAATCTGTGTTTTCATTTCTTGTTTCTTTTTTGCCGTCTCTTTCAAATTCAGTTATCAAAGAAATAACAGGTTCACAATCATTGTGTATCTCAGTGGAACCTGCGTTTATTTTTAATACGTTCCTACAAAATTCAATGATAGCAAGTTGCATGCCAAAGCAGATTCCCAAAAACGGAATTTTTTTCTCCCGTGCGTATTTTATACATAGCATCATACCAACTGTGCCGCTTTCTCCAAAACCACCGGTTACTAAAATACCGTCTGCATTACTTAGTATAGACAAATCTTTTTCCTCTGTTATTTCTCTACCTTCCACCCACAATAACTCAATTTTTGTTTTATTCGCTATTCCGCCATGTATCAATGCCTCCGTTACAGACTTATAACTTTCTTTCAGGGAAGTATATTTTCCAACTATTGCTATTTTTACTTTTTTTTCAGGGTAGAATAAGTTATTTGAAATTTCTTCCCATATTTTTAAATCTGGTTTTTTGGATACAATTTTGAAATATTTTATAACTTCACTGTCTAATCTAACAGAGTGGTATTTTAAAGGAACTTCGTAAATACTGTTGCAATTTAAAGCGGGAATGACTCGTTCTCTACTTAAATTGCAGAACATGGCAATTTTTGCCAATTCGTTTTCTGGGATTTCCATATCAGCTCTGCATAGTAAAATGTCAGGTTGTATCCCAAGACTTTGTAAAGATTTGACTGAATGTTGCGTTGGTTTTGTTTTTAATTCTTCTGCCATTTTGATATAGGGCAAATATGTAAGATGTATATAACAGGTATTTTCTTTTCCTAATTCGTAACAAAGTTGCCTGATACTTTCATAAAATGGAAGTCCTTCAATGTCTCCAATTGTTCCACCGATTTCACATAAAACAAAATCAACATCGTCATTTTTATTCAAAATAAACTCTTTTATTTCATTGGTAACATGTGGAACGACTTGAACTGTTTTGCCAAGATAATCACCTTTTCTCTCTTTGTTTAATATTTTTTGGTAGATTTGTCCTGTTGTGATGTTACTGTCTTTACCTGTATTTACATTAGTAAATCTTTCGTAATGTCCTAAATCTAAATCGGCTTCATATCCATCATCTGTTACAAAAACTTCTCCGTGTTGAGTAGGGTTCATAGTGCCTGGATCAACATTTAAGTATGGATCAAGTTTTTTCATTTTTATCGAAAAACCCCTCGATTGTAAAAGTGCACCCAATGAAGCAGAAGCAATACCTTTTCCTAATGAAGAGACAACGCCGCCTGTAATAAAAATATATCTAGACATTAAAAATAGATATAAATATAATCGTAACTAAAACAAATATTTTTTGATTATCTTGGTGATAAAATATACTATTTCCGAATATGGAATCTTTGAATGAATTAAAAAATACACTGAAATATTCCAAAGAAATTGATGGAATTATTCATTCTATGAAATCCACTGCCACTTTGAATGTTAAAATCTATGAAAAGATTGCTGACAATTTGGATAGTTGTAGAAGCAATATAGAAATATCTTTACAGGGAATCATAAACTCAAAAGAAATAGATTTGGATACAATTAGTTATCTTAATAAAAATAAGAAAAAGCAAAAAATTTTACATATTATTTTTGGTTCAAATCAGGGGTTATGTGGAAGATTTAATGATAAAGTTTTGGATTTTGCTTTAAGTGATATTGATAATTCTGTAATCAATAATTTTTTAATTGTTGGTGATCGGTTAAGTATGTTTGCAGAAAGCAAAAATATAGTTTTTGATACAATGTCTATGCCAAATTCTAATGGTATGATTGTTAATTCGGTCTTTAATATTTTGAATAAAATAGAGGAATTGAAGCCCGATGCAACATATTTATACTATATGAATGTTAATGAATCGCGAAAATTGAGATTAAATCCTATTGATGCAATTTTGTTGACAAAATTGAAAGAAAAGAAATGGGTTACGAATAAAATTCCTCAGTGGAGATTAGATACAGAAACATTAATTTTAAATTTATTGAAGCAATACATTTTCATTCTAGTAAATAATGTGTTGGTAAATTCTTTGGTGGCAGAACACAGAAATAGGCTTGTTACTTTACAAGGAGCGAAAAGTAATATAGAAGAAATAATTAAAACAAAAACCACTGCTTACAATCAAAGAAGACAATTGAAAATTACGCAAGATTTACTGGATATAATTAGAATTAATTAAATTTTTTACTTTTTGTTTTGTTGTAATAGTCTGTATGTCAATCTATGCTAGAAAAAGTTAAGTATAAATCCAATGAACTGTACTTTGATGATGTCAAAGTTAGTTCCATTGTGGAAAAGTTTGGATCTCCTTTATATATTTATTCTAAAAATAGGATAATTGAGAATTACGAGTCATATGATAGTAATTTTAAAAAAAACAATATTATAAATTATTGTATTCACTATGCCATAAAAGCAAATGAAAACCTATCAATCCTTAAGTTATTGGGAAGTATGGGTGCTGGTGCTGATACGGTTAGTGGCAATGAAGTTAAAAAGTCTTTGCTTGCTGGCATTCCACCAGACAAAATTGTTTTCAGCGGAGTTAGTAAGAGTAGGGGGGAGTTGGAATTTGCCATTAGGAGTAAAATAGGTCAAATCAATATAGAGAGTTACGAAGAGTTTTTGAATATTAGGGAAATCGTAAAAGAGATTAATATGGATACAAATATTGCTGTTAGAGTTAATCCAGATATTGATGCAGATACACACATGAAAATTACCACAGGCAAAAGAGAAAATAAATTTGGTGTTCCCTTTGAAATTGCTGAAAAAATTTACAACGAAGCAAAGCCTAATGATCTTTTAAATTTTAAAGGGGTGTCGGTTCATATTGGTTCTCAAATTTTGAATATTAATAAATTTGAGGAAGTTTTGAAATTTTTAAGTGAAGTTTACAAGAAATATAGTTGGCAATCTGTGGATTTGGGTGGTGGTTTAGGCATTGAATATGAAACGAACCAAAAAACCCCTTCAAAAGAAGAGTTTGTTGCTTTGATTAGAAAATATTTTGGTGATTATAAAGGAAAGATAATGATTGAACCTGGCAGATCTATTGTTGGAGATGCTGGAATTTTTGTTTGTAAAGTTATATGTACGAAGGAAACTGATACCAAGAATTTTATTATGGTGGATGGCGGTTTTAATGGTCTTATTAGACCGGCAATGTATGATGCCTATCATCATCCTTTGTTGTCAAGGCTTAGTGGCGAAAAGAAAGTTTATGATATAGTTGGAAGTATTTGTGAAAGTGGAGATATCTTTAATAGGGATATTGAATTGGATGTTCCAGATAAAAGTAGTTGTATTGCCTTTTTAAGTGCTGGGGCATACGGTAGAAGTATGGCAAGTAATTACAATTTACATGATATAGTTGGAGAGGTATGGGTGGAAGAAGGACAGGTTGAACAAATACGGAAATCAATTAGTTTTGAGGATTTGTTAAAATTTGAAGAAGTGTAAAAATATTTGGTATTTTTCATATATTTACTTATCATCGGTGTATGGTTGCGAAGAAGATTTTAGTTTTGTCTGGTGATGGAATAGGTCCAGAACAGACAGAACAGACAATAAGAGTTATAGAATGGTTTTCTAAAAATTCTAATACAAAATTTGAATTGGAGCGTGGGTTACTCGGTTGTGTTGCTGTTGAAAAGACAGGTGTTCCTTTGCCCGATGAAACATTAAAAATGGCATTGGAGGTAGATGCAGTTTTGAAAGCACCTATTGGAGCTGCTGTTGGTGACAAGAAATGGGAAAAAATTGAGAAATCAAAAACTCCTGAAGCAGGTTTATTGGCAATTAGAAAAGGAATGGGGCTTTATGCTAATTTAAGGCCAGCAATAGTTTTTGAAGAATTGGTAAATGCATCAACTTTGAAACCAGAAGTTGTAATTGGTCTTGATATTATGATATTGAGGGAATTGACTGGTGGTTTATATTTTGGTGAACCGAAAGGAATTACACAAAAAGATGGACAAAGATATGGTTTTAATACTCTCGCTTATACTGAAAAAGAAATTGAGAGAATTGTTAGATATGGTTTTGAATTAGCAAAGGTTAGAAATAAAAAATTGTGTTCGGTTCATAAAGCAAACGTATTGGATAGTATGGTGCTATGGAGAGATGTCACGAATGAGGTTGCTAAAGATTATCCAGATGTTGTTTTAACTCATATGTATGTTGATAATTGTGCTATGCAACTTGTTAGAAACCCAAAACAGTTTGATGTTTTAGTAACGGAAAATATGTTTGGTGATATATTGAGTGATTTGGCATCAATGATGACTGGAAGTTTGGGAATGCTGCCAAGTGCTTCGTTGGGAGAACCAGATGAGAATGGCAAAAGATTGGCGATGTATGAACCGGTACATGGTGCAGCAAATGATATTGCGGGTCAAAATAAAGCGAATCCTCTATCTATGATTTTGAGTTTTGGTTTAATGCTGAAATATTCTTTCAATCTGCATGAGGAAAGTGAAAAATTAACAGAAGCAGTTAAAAATACACTTAAAAAATATAGAACAGGTGATATTTTTGTTGAAGGAACAGAGCTAGTTGGCACGAAAGAAATGGGAGATGCTATATTGAAAGAGTTAGAGTTGTTAAAATAAGATTTATGGAAAAGGAAATAATACTTTATTTATTTGCACTTACTTTAATGTTTTTATTATTGTATTGGTTTTTTGGTGATACGATACAGAGAGTGCTTTTCAGTTAAATGGTGAGGAATAGATATCAAATTTATTATAAAAAGGCTCAATGGAAGAGGATCACAAAAAGAGTCATCTTTTTCTGTGTGTTTTTTGTGTTGTTGTATTTTTTTCTTTCTAAAAGGGGAGTTCTTGCGAAAAATAAGTTTGTTACTCTTTTAAAGGAAAAAAATATTCAATTCTTTAATGAGATAAATTTGGATGAGTTAAATAATCAATACATTTTACTGAATGTCTATAACATCGGAGATGTAATGAATATTTTGAGTTTAAATACGGCAAATAAATTACAGGATAAAATAATTATTCTTGATGTACTCAATGATTTTGCTGACTATGATGCTGATTTTATTACAAGTTTTATTGTTAAAAATAACATTAGAAGACCAATTCTCAATGGAAAAGAATTTAACTATGATAATGGGTTTATTTTATTTGATAAAAAGGGGGATTTTGTAAAACATTTTACCACAAATTTTGATGGTATTGCTGAATTGTTGGATTCGCTTACCGATAACTACAGACCAACTTTATTATCACAAAAAGAAAATCAATTACAAGAGCCTTTTATAAAGTCTTTAAGTTTTATTAAAATGTGGAGTAACAATATTGTTGTGGTAGATTCAAAGGGTAAAAAAATTTATATAACAAATTTAAATGGGAAGATAATGAGGGGAATAGGCGATTTTTGTTATCCCAGTGCTCCTTCAATAAAAGATGATTTTTTATATGTGCCGGATACCTGTAACAATATGGTGAAAAGAATCGCTTTGAATAACTTGGAAACAATAGATGATTTTATGGATATAAAAGAGCCTTTAGCAGTCTCTTTTTTGGGTGATGATCTTTTCGTGGCAACATCGAATGGTATCTACAAAAATAATGAAATTTTCTGCGAAGAATGTAAAAATATTCTTAAATTGGAAAATTACAATGATCGAATATATTTTATCCAGGATGGAGAAATTAGATATATTGATGCCAATTTCATTATAAATGATACCGGAATAACAACTGATGTTTCCAATTTTTATGTGGATGATACGGGTATATACATTGTTGATAACATTAATAATAGAATTATTAAAAATGAAAAAACATACAGTGAGAGTGAGTTGTACAATTTACCAACTGATGCTGTTGGCTATTTGGATAGAATGTATATTGCCAATGAAAATTCCTATAATATTTTGATTCTAAACAAAATCACAAAAAGTGTAAAACCTATTAATTTTGTTTTTGATGAAAAATTCGATGAGATTAAGACTGAGGAATTTCTGTCGGTGAAAGACGCAAAAGAATTTGTAGTTAAGGGTGATAAGGTGGGAATTACATTTGACCTTAAGGAGTATGCACTTGAGTATTTTGCTCCGCAATTTTTATCCCTTTTCAAGGAAAATTCCGCTGACAACACGGCGATTTTGGTTAAAAGGATTGGCAGGAGTGATGTATTGGATAATGTTATAAAATTACCCGAATTGGAGTTAGGTGCAAATTACTATTTGAAAGGTTCAATTTTTTATAAGGGAGATGAGAAAGTAATTTTAGTTAACAATTTTACCATTAAAGTGGTAGTAGATGAAAACAGTGTAGAGGATAATATAAGTATTGACTTTAAATAAGATTTGTTTTTTTTTTGAAAAAAGATATTTTTAATGCAATGGCGAAAAAACCAACCGAAACGACAATGGAGTTTGAGGATGAATTGCCTTCACTGGAATTTATACCTTTTTCCTGTTTTTTAGATAAAGAGTGTTTACTGACTAAAAATGGTGATTTGGTTTTGATCTTTAAAATTTCGTCTATTCTTTCAAATCCTGCGAAAGATTTATTTACAATTAGGGAGACTTTTAGGAATACCATTAAAAGTATTTTTACAAAGGAAAATATAACATTGTATTTTACAACCGTCAGGAAAAAAGCGAGTATTGTTCCTTTTAGAAAACACAGAAACTATTTAGGTGATGCTATACAAGATATTTGGGATAAGAAAAATAATTGGGAAGATCAATATGTTAATGAAATTTATATATCGATAGTGGTGTCTTTGACATTAAATGACAAACTTACAAACCCATTATATTTTATAATGTCTTTAACATCAACATCTTTAAATTCTGTTTATTCTAAGAGAATAAATGTGGCAAGAAAGTTTGTGAAAAAACTTTCAAGAATGTTGGAAACAAATATGAAGTCCTACGAATTGAAGATTTTGACTTTTAAAGAGAAGGAAGACGGGGTTTTGTATTCGGAACATTTGAGATTTTTATCCTTATTCACGAATTTAGAAAAGATAGATTTTCCCGTTAGTTACGATGAACCATCCGATACCTTGAGACAGAAGAAGATAAAATATGGAACTGACATGATACAGGCGACTGATACAAAAGGAAATAAAAAATTTGCTTCTGTATTTACACTTAAAGTATCACAGGAATTGTTATTGTCGCAGGTGGATAGTGTGCTGCAAATACCTGTTTATTTGGTTATCACAGAGACGGAGACATTTGTTGATAGTAAATATGTGTTAAATCAGTTTGAAGAGCAGAAAAAAAATATTAAAGTGAGCGAGGATACAGACTTTTCTTATTATAGTGGTTTGGATCGTTATATGGAAGCCGATACCGGTAGTGAAAATGATTTTTGTATTGGACAGACAACGTTCATGCTTATAAACGATACAATGGATTCTTTATATAAAGATATCAAATTGATGTATAGAGTTTTTGATAGTGTTGGACTTGTTGCAATCAAAGAGACAGTGTTTTTACCCACAATTTTTTGGTCTCAGATACCGGGAAATATGAGGTACTTGAAAAGACTCATCATGTCTCCTACCAAAAACATTGGTAATTATGTGTGTCTGTTCAATTTTCCAGTTGGTAGGTTAGATTATAATCATTGGGGGAAGGCGATAACTGTGGTTCAAACTGCTATCAAAACATTCTATTTTCTTAATTTCCATAACGGGATAAATGGTAATACCTTTATTCTTGGTGGTGGACAGACAGGAAAAACCACTAAATTGAACTTTCTTATTTCGCAGGCTTTAAGGCACAATCCTAAAATTTTCTATTTGGATACAAAAAGAAATAGTGAGGTTTTTATTAATGCTATTGGTGGTAGTTATTATAAGATATCTCCAAATGTACCAGAAGATGAGGTTTTTAGAATAAATCCTTTTGATTTGGAAGATAGTTTGGAAAACAGAAGATTTTTAGTCGAATTTATAATACAGCTTGTTGATTTTCAAGATGATAATATGGTCATAATGGGTAGAACCGAAACAAGGCTCAAAGGGCAATATAAAAACATTGATAATATTATTGATAGCATAATGAATGATTCTGACAAGACAATTAAAAATTGTATTGGGAAATTTGATACAGAGGAAACAAAATATATATACAGATTTTTATCTGTTTGGTTGAATGATCCGAGATATAATTTCATTTTTGGTGATCAGACGACCAAACCAGAAAATAGGATTTTCGGTATTTCTTTGAGAACAATTTTACCTGATATGAATATTGTATTACCGGTTGTGATGTATTTTACACATAATATCATAAATTATGCAGACGAGGAGGGAGGACCTTCCTTGTTTGTTTTTGAAGATTCTTGGCACATTATAAATACTCCGCAGATCGCTAATAGGATGAGAAATATTTTAAAGAATATGCCAGAATATAATATGGCAACTTTGCTTACGTTAAATACTTTACCTGAGGCTGATGAGTCCTTTATCATGAACAATTTTGAGGAATATTTTGCCACGGAAATATTTTTGATGAATCCAAAAGCAACGTATTTCCAAAGAAAAATATTTAATATACAGGATGATGAAGGTAGGATTCTTGCCATTATGAAACAGGGATTTCACACAGCACTTTTGAAATCACAAAAAGATGTATTGGTTATTTATTTAGAATTGAAAGAGTTGAAGCATTATTTAAAACTCTTGGCAAATGATAATATATCCATAAATGCTTTTAAAAAGGCTATTCAGGTGGCAGGAACAAAAGAACCATCGGTTTGGGTGCCGATTTTTGTTAAGATAGTAGAGGAATACGAAAAGGCGTTATCGCTCAAGAAACTGCAAGAAGCAGAGGAAAGACAGATTAAATGGGAAAAGGCGAATAGTGATGTAAAGTTAACAAGTAACAACGCAAAGTGATTTGTTGGGTAGAGAAATAAAAGTTTATGTTGGAAAAGGATTTATGTTTGTCGTATCTAATCAACTCGGAGAGTTTGTGAGGTATTAATTTTTATCATATCAATATAGGTGTCATAAAGTGTAACTATATAAAATACAGGGATTGACTAACAAAAGTTATTTTTTCTTTTTCTTATTCTTCTTCTTTTATGTTTTTCTTTAGACTTGTTTTTTGTCATCGTTGTTAGTCTCTCTATTGGAGTCTCTGTAGCATCCACTACAAATACTTCATATTCC
>JAIRSX010000041.1 GCA_031255235.1 Rickettsiales bacterium | reverse complement strand
TTATATTTTCTTGAAAATCAGACTAGCATTTGTCCCACCAAATCCAAAGGAATTTGACATAACGTAATCATATTTCTTTTCTTTTGCCTTAAGAGGTACAAGGTCAATACCAACACATCTTTCGTCTAAATTCTCTAAATTTAATGTAGGAGGTAAAATTCCATCATTTAGTGCTTTTATACATAGAATTGCTTCAACCGCCCCTGCAGCACCTAAAGAATGTCCTGTTGCAGATTTTGTAGATGAAACTGAAACCCCATCCAAACAGGAACCAAAAATATTTTTTATTGAATTAAACTCACAAACATCTCCAATTGGAGTTGAAGTGCCGTGTGCATTTATATATCCAATCTTATCTGCAGTAATTCCAGCACTTTTGAGTGCCATCTTCATAGTTGAAATCTGTCCTTTTCCATTTGGGTCAGGAGAAGTAACATGAAAGGCATCACCGGCGGAACCGTAGCCAACCAATTCTGTATAAATCTTTGCTCCTCTTTTTTTTGCATGTTCATATTCCTCTAATACCAAAATTCCTGCTGCTTCCCCCATAACAAAACCATCTCGTCCACTATCCCAAGGGCGACATGCTTTCTCTGGACAATCAATATATCTTGTAGATAATGCTTTCATAGAAGAAAATCCACCAATTCCTAACTCACAGATAGAAGATTCCGCACCACCAGTTATTACGACATCGCAGACTTCATCTCTAATCATTCTGGCACTATCACCTATGGCATGGGCACCGGAAGCACAAGCAGTAACCGCTGCTTGATTAGGTCCAGTAAAACCATACTTGATTGATATATGACCTGTTGCAAGGTTTATTAGTGATGCCGGTATAAAAAAAGGAGATATTTTTGTGATACCGCCGCTAAATAAACTCTTACATGTATTCTGTATATAATCCAAACCACCAATTCCACTTCCAATCATAACACCAGTTCTTGCCAACTCATTTTCGTCTGATGGTTTCCAATTAGCATCAGTTAATGCTTCCTCCGCCGCTCCAAGAGCAAACCAAATAAATTTACCATTTTTTCGCTGATCTTTTTTTTCAATAAACAAATCGGGGTTAAAATCATTCTCCCCTACACCTATATTGACTTCTCCAGCGTACTTTGATACTTTATCAGGTATATTGGTCAAATCAAAAGATTGTATTCTCCTAATTCCACTTTTAGAATTTATAATATTATTCCAACTACTATTAACTTTATTTCCCAACGGACTAACTAAACCAAGTCCCGTTACTACTACTCTTCTCATACAATCGTTCTTTGTTAAAAATTAGATAATCTGTTCAAATCTAAAATATTACAAAAAAAAAAACAAATAAAAAACGAATAATCTTATTAATGTCCAGTCTCACGAATTCAAAAACAAATTTATGCTATCCCTATTGTTCTAATAAAATTATTTTATTTAATCCTTTAATTATTAGGAAAACATTCTTTTCGTTTTCAATTTTATTTATAGCGTTCAAGATAGAATCTTCATCTATAATAACATTCTGATTTATTGATAAAACTACACTGCCTTGTTTTATACCATTTCTATCAGCAATACCACCTTTTTCAACATGCAAAACATATCCACCTTTTAAATCATTACCTAAAGAAAAACTATCTCTAACCTCTTTATCTACTGGTAACACGAACATATCAAAAATCCTTATTGCTTTTGCCAAAAAAGAAGCATCGCTATAATCTGCATCTTTAGTAGATTTGATATAAATATTTTTCAAATGCCCATTTCTATAAGTTGTGAGCGGAATTTTGGAATTGATAGCAAAAGATGAAATAATATGTTCCAAATCAATTGGGTTTGATATAATTTTATTCTCAGATGAAACAATAACATCACCGACCAAAATACCAGATTTATCTGCTGGACCATTTTTAAAAACATCTGTGACAATAACACCATTTTTGACACCAATAATAGATTGGATCTTTGGATCAATTCTGTGGGTTTTAAGACCTATAGAACCTCTTTCAATGGAACCATACTCTTTGAGTTCATCTAATATTGGCAATATTTCAACCATAGGTATAGCAAATGAAATTCTATCTTCTATCACATGAGTGGCAGCAACTATTCCTATAACTTTACCATTTTCATTGAATAATGGACCTCCAGAATTTCCTCTGCTTATAGAAGCATTCATCTGTATAAAATTAAATGCAAATTTACCTATCTTTCTATTGAGTCCGGACACAATTCCAGTGGAAACAGAAATTCCAAGATTATGCAAGTTGCCAATAACAATCACATTTTCTCCTAATTCAAAGTTAGATTCAATTTCTACGGGTTTTAAATCCGTGGTCGTCTTTATTTTTAGTAGAGAAATATCATTTAATTCATCATTTCCTGCTACGCTTGCTTTAAACTCAGTTCCATCTGACAAAATAACATTTATATCCTTTCGTCCAGATACAACATGATGATTTGTTAAAATATAACCATCTTTGCTAAGAATAAAACCAGTACCAACAGAAGTGTCAGTGCTTATAGTAACAACAGAAGGTATGACATTCCTAATTGTATTTTTTAAAATGGTGCCATTACTACTATTCGTTTTTTCTGCAAAAACAAAAGACATAAAACAAAAAAGCAATAAACAAACACTCAAAACTTTTCTGTGCAAGTTCAAAGTATCTGACTTTGATAAAAATGACGTCATTCTGCGATAAAATCTACACAAAAAAAAAGAAAAAACAAATTATTGTTTTTCTGAAATGTAATTTTTCATTTTTTGTTCTCTTTTAGATAAAATCCAGTAAATATATTTTATTACAAAATAAAAATTGATTTAATGCCGAATTATTTATAAACTTGCCACAGAGTTCTGTAAATAATATGCAACATTTAGCGATGATAATGGATGGTAATAGACGATGGGCTAAACAAAATAATAAAAGTGTCAAGGAAGGACATAAATCTGGTATAGATAAATTGAATGAAGTTATTATTTGGTGTAAAAATAGAAGTATAAAATACCTTACTTTTTACACATTTTCGAATGAAAATTGGAACAGAAGTCCATCTGAAGTTGCAGATTTAATGGAGCTGATAGAAAACTTTTTAACAGAAAAATCAGATGAATTAGAGAAAGACAATATAAAAGTAAGGGTGATAGGAAGACGGGATGGTAGACTTAAGAATAGTATTTTGAAACGAATAAATGAAATCGAAGCAAAAACCAGCAAATGTGATGGAATGCAAGTGAATATAGCCTTTAATTATGGTGGGAGGCAAGAGATTGTTGATGTAACAAAAAAAATTATTGGAATGGGAATAAAAGAGGCGGATATAGATGAAAAATTATTTAATAATAATTTGTATTATGGTGATATACCACATCCCGATTTGGTTGTCAGGACAAGTGGGGAACAAAGAATAAGTGGGTTTCTTTTGTGGGAAATTGCATATAGCGAGTTTTATTTTTTAGATAAGTATTGGCCAGAATTTGATGAGGCTACTTTAGATAGGATAATAGAGGACTACAATAAAAGAGAAAGAAGACTTGGGAAATAAAATCATATTGATTGTAATTTAAATTTTCGATAGTTAATAAAATTTGGACTTTTGTACTTAGTCATCAAATGCACTAAAATATTGTATATTTATGATATTATTTATGAAAAACATCCAAAAAAAATAAAGGGCGGAAAGTTTTTGCTCTTTCTACCCTTTATTACAAAAATAATAATTTTTACTCTTTTGCTACTTACTTCAAAAAAAGATGGAATTATTTCCAAGATAAACGCTCTACTTATTACAACTTATTCCAACATCTTAACATATCCATGCCGCTTGTAATTGCTTACCGGGACATCTGTACTTTTGTTAAAACGCCTTTTATTCGTAAGCTCTTTTCCATTTCAACTTACTCTTCTTCTATTTTCGGCTTTATCTAATCAATTTTATCTGATCACGACAAGTTTTTATCCAAAACTTAGTTAATTAGTTTAATACTCATTTTTTCTATTTTTACGGGTATCATTTTCTTTCTAATAAAACAGCCCATTTTGTTCTTAATTTTTATTACGACCATTCTTTTTTAACCCAACTTAATACATTATTTTTTAGTACCAAGCAAGACACTAACCACATCTTAACTATCTTTCTTACAATATCTAATCTTATAGACATAATACAAGGAATAATCAACCTTGGTAGATTCAGTTCAGTTATGCTTTTCCATAACTTTTTCTATTTTATAGTTTTTCATCCATCAAACTACTTCTTTTCCTTTTTGAACCTTTCTATAATATCCATTTTACAGCACATTATACAGAAATCTACTTCTGGAATAACAGATTTTTACGAATGACTTCTTTTTATTTTTACTCAACACCTAATAGTTTTTTACCCTTCTCATCTCTATTTTAACTATCATTTCTTTGATTTAAAGATCTTATTTTTAATTTCTTAATCATTCTTTTTTCGTTCACAAAATGTTTTAATTATTTATCTCTTTTATTTAATTACTATCTTGCAAACAGGATGTTATTCTACCCTAAACGACTTTCTACTTTTACTTTATTATATAGCAGGTGGTTTTTTTCCAATATCTTGTTTCTTAGTCCTAACTATCTGTCCTACTTTTATATTGATTAACAATCGATTATTCATAGGTTCATCAAACAAATCTCACAATATCCAACTATTCATCAGATATCACTAAACAAATTCAACAAACAAACAAACACAACCATTAACAACCGTGACAACTATCACTAATTATTACATAGGTCTTATACTTCCTAACTTAGATATCGGTAAGGTCATCGTTCACAACCTAAGTGATTTTTCATTTCCTTTCATCTCATTTGCCCTAACTCCTTCCTATTTTTTTGGAGATTTTCTAAAGGATTTTCACCTTTATTCAAGAACTCATTTAATTCACCGTTAGGTTACTCTTTTTCCTTTACTAGGTTCTTAGGATTTTCACCTTTTCTTCTTTAATTAAAGCATTCGGACTTTCCATTGCAATAGGATTACCTCGTTTTATTTTTATAATCGCTCCTCTTTCTATTTTTTTCTATATTTAGGCTTTTCCGTCATACACTACATACAACGAACGGACACCACTCACGCCCTTATTTCTAACCCTTTTTTTGATCTCTCAACTAATCAATCCCTACTATAGAGATCCCTCTTGGAAGGAACCTACCCTCCAAAAATTACAATCTGTTAGAAACATTTCAAACCATCTTTTAATCCAATTCACAATGTCTCAAAACAACTTGTACATTTATAGTGTATCACGTACAAAGCGGAATGTCAAATAAAAGATTGTAGTTTTAAGTACAATTATTTAGTTTTTGTCCTTCAAACAACATCTAAACTGACATTATTGGTGTATTTTTCACAGTATTAGGCTATTGGTGACACCTGTAATATAGGTGAATTTTTTATTTGTTTTTCTCTAAAAGTTAATATACGCTAGTAATAAACAAAGTTTTATTATGTCATTAGTTGGAAAAATTGCCCCTGATTTTACTGCAACAGCGGTCTTTGGAGATAATACCTTTAAGGAGATAAATTTTAAGGAGTCCATAAAAGATAAAATTACTCTTTTGTTTTTTTGGCCAGCAGATTTTTCCTTTATTTGTCCTACTGAGATTATCGCTTTTGATAACAGATTAAAAGAATTTGAAGAAAGAGGTGTATTGGTTTTTGGAGCGAGTTTGGATAGTCAATATGTTCATTATGCTTGGAAAAATACCCAGAGAGAGCAGGGTGGTATTGTTAATATAAAGTTTCCTATTATCGCAGATTCTCTTGGGGCAATTTCAAAAAGTTATGGTATTTTAGCCCCGTCAAAATTGAGTTTTAGGGCAACATTTATAATAGACCAAAATGGTTATATTGTGCATGAATCGGTAAATGAAATGTCCATTGGTAGAAATATTGATGAATATTTGAGAATTATTGATGCGCTAAAATTCAGTCAAGAACATGGAGAGGTTTGTCCTGCTAATTGGAAAAAGGGACAGGAAACTTTGAAAACAACAAGTGAAAGTGTAGCAGATTTTTTAAAGAAGCATTCAAATGAATTATAAGCTCTTGATTTTGTTACTTTTAACTTCCTGTATTACTTCTAATAAGGGTAAGATATTGGATAATGATGATATTGAAAGATTGAATGTTGATTTAACGAGCAAAGATAATGTTATTAGGACTATTGGTTTTCCGTCATTTGTATCAGATTTTGACAATAATAGATGGGTTTATTATTCGTATAAAATAAAAAAATTTTTATTTTTTAAACCTGATTTAGAGGATCAAAGGGTTTTGGTATTGGATTTTGAGGATAATATTTTAAAAAAACTTTCCTTATATAATATTGATACCAATGGTTATGAACCACTCGAGAACAGTATTACTACCAGCATTGAAAATGATACAGGGGTTATAGAAGACATATTTGGAAATATAGGGCAAATAAAACA
>JAIRSX010000097.1 GCA_031255235.1 Rickettsiales bacterium | reverse complement strand
GCTTTGTGATGTTATGTTTTAAATCTAAGAAAAAACACCCTATTATTTTTCTTATTTGATAATATCAGTTAAACGACTATGTTTTATCATATACCCCCTAGTATAATTTATAAAATTATATTCTAGTCAAGCACCTTCATAATTTAAAATAAAAAGAGTGAAAAATGGAAAAGAACTACAAGATTCATTGAAAATATCACGACTATAACTAGAGATTGTACATGAAATTAATAACAAAAAGTGAATGGAAAAAAGATTGGAAATATTATTATTAAAACCGTGAAACTCTATTTTTGCTTTTGTATTGAAAATAAGCATCCCTAACAAAATTATATTCATCTAGCGAAACATTCATTAAATCGTAATAATTAATGAAAACAAAGTGTATTTTATTTGTCCCACTTAATACCGATTTTACTAAATAAGTTCCATTATTGGTAATCCTGTTTCCTATGTAAAAACCACTAAATGGATCCACAAACAATTCTACAACATCACCAGTCAAACCTCTTAAAGTAGTTGGTCCAATTATTGGTAAAACCAGGTAAGGACCAGACGGCACACCATAAAAAGACAACGTATTATCGAAATTATTTTTTCTGTAATCCAGCTCAGCAACGTCAAAAAGACCAAATATCCCAAATGTAGAGTTAAAAATAAAAGAATACAATGTCCTAACGGAATTAGTAAGATCTAACTGTAAAACAGAATTCAAAAAATACAGAGGCATATTCAAATTCGTAACAAAATTAGATACAGATTTCCTAATCCCTTGTGTTGTTATAAGATTGTAAGTGTTATCAATTGGATTACCAACATTATCCAACAACCACAGATCAAAATCCAACATTGTTCTATTAAAATTTTCCAATGGATCATAGATCTGCGTAGTTAAAACATCTCCATCCAAATCATAAAAACTATCATCAATTGAATAGGAAAAAGATACAAACAACAGCAAAACAACGATAACTTTAACAGAATACTTAAACATAAACCTAAAAAATGAGGGAAAGTAACAGATATCCAAAACACTCATTTATGCAATCCCCCATCCCATACATTAATTTTTTTTCTTATTTATTAATTTGTTTTTTGCAATCCACGGCATCATATCCCTCAATTCGGCACCAATTTTTTCTAATTGATGCTCACTGCTCAATTTTCTTTCCGCTTTTAATCTCGGCTGTCCAACAGCACATTCCTGCATCCAATTTGTAACAAAAGTTCCGTTTTGAATATCTTTCAAAACACCTTTCATTCGTTCTTTAACACCTGCATCTACAACCCTTGGACCACTCACATAGTCACCGTATTCTGCTGTATTAGAAATAGAATATCGCATATCTGCCATACCACCTTGATAAATCAAGTCAACTATCAGTTTAACTTCATGTACTGTTTCAAAATATGCCATCTCTTCAGGATATCCTGCTTCAACTAACGTTTCAAATCCTGCCTTAATAAGAGAAGTCAAACCACCACATAAAACTGCCTGTTCACCAAACAAATCTGTTTCACATTCATTTTTGAAAGTAGTTTCAATTATACCGCTTCTACCACCACCAATAGCACAAGCATAACTCATTGCTAACTCTCTTGCTTTACCTGTTGCATCTTGATGAACGGCAATCAAACAAGGAACACCACCACCAGATATATACTCACCTCTAACTGTATGTCCAGGACCCTTTGGAGCAATCATAACAACGTTTATATCCTCACGAGGCTCTATTAAATTGAAGTGTATTGAAAGACCATGAGCAAAAGCAAGAGTAGCACCCTTTTTCAAATTGTCTTTTAATTCGGTGTTGTATATATGTGTTTGTAATTCATCCGGTGTAAGAATCATGACCAAATCTGCCTCTTTTACAGCATCAGATGGAGATAAAACTTTAAAACCTTCCTGTTCTGCTTTAACTTTTGATTTACTTCCTTCACGCAAACCAATAACAACATCCGCACCGCTATCTCTTAAATTTAACGCATGGGCATGACCTTGTGACCCATAACCAATAACAACAACCTTGCTTTTTAAAATAACATCAGTTGAGTCTTTGTCATAATATATTTTCATATCAACAACATTAGCTTACAATAATGTGACTTATATAGCCATAAAAAATAAAATAAAAATATTTCTCACGACCATTATTGTAAAACTTCTTAGGTCAATCTTAAATCACAAAACTAATCAATTTATTTGGTACAACTATAACTTTCTTAATCGTAGCTCCATCCAAATATTTTTTGATACTTTCCTGTTGTTTCGCTATTGTTTCAATTTCATTCTTATCGGCATCTTTTTTTATTTTAAATTCACCTCTAATTTTTCCATTGATTTGAACGGCAATCACAATTTCACTGTCCACAGTAAGTTTTTCATCAAAAATTGGGTAATCTGCCAAATCCAAGGTCATTTTTTCCCGCAAAAATTCATTTAGTTCTTCACAAATATGAGGAGTAAATGGAGCAAGCATTTTTACAAGATTCTTGATGGCGAATAATTTATCCCCTTGCGCTTTTTCAATAGCATTTGAAAACTCTCTAATTCTTGCAATCGCCTTATTATATTCTAAGTTTTCCATATAATTTGTAACATCTTTAATCGCTTTGTGATTTTCAACCATAAGTGAATTATCCATATCTCCAATTTGTTTGTAGTTCACAACCAAATTCCAAATTTTATTAAGATATTTCCAACAACTTTTAATACCATCAACAGTCCATTCAAAATCATTTGTTGGAGGATTGTCACTCAACACAAACATTCTTGAAGAATCTGCACCGAATTCTTCTTTAAAATCACTAACACCAACAACATTAGATTTTGATTTTGACATTTTAATAATGCCTTTACATTTTACTTCTTCACCAGTATTTTTGACAAAATATTTTTCATCTTTTTCTATAACATTTTTAGGACTTATCCATTCTTTTTCTGTTTTATATGCTTTCATTTGAACCATACCTTGATTTAAAAGTCTGACTGCAGGTTCCCTAATATTTTTATCATAATAGCCTAAATCTGCCATCACCTTTGTGAAAAAACGAGCATAAATCAAATGGAGACAAGCATGTTCTATACCACCAACATATTGATCTATCGGCATAATTTTGTTAACCAAATCAGTATTTACAGGATGTTCTTTATCTAAATCAACAAACCGTAAAAAATACCAAGAAGAATCGACAAAAGTATCCATAGTATCTGTTTCTCTGACAGCATCTCCACCACAGACTGGACATTTACACTGCTTCCATGTGGGGTGTTTATCCAAAGGATTGCCTTTACCATCAAACACAACATCTTTCGGTAATTTTATGGGTAAGTTTTCAAGCTTTTCTGGATTTGTACCACATTTTTTACAATGAACCATTGGAATAGGACAACCCCAATATCTTTGTCTCGAAACACCCCAATCCCTCAATCTGTAATTAATTTTTCTCGTGCCGATTTTTAATTCCTCTATCTTATCTATGGCTTTTGTTTTTGCTTCTTTTGTCGTAAGACCATTCAAAAATGATGATTTAAAAGCAATTCCTTCTTCCGTATTGAGAAGATCTTTTTTATCAACAAGTTTCAAATGAATACCAAGAAAGTCATATTTATCCGTATTACCATTAAGACTTGCATAAATCTTTTCGCCCTCTTCAACGGATTGAACATTTGGTAAAACATTGGATAAATCATTATCTTTCAAAAACTCCTTTGGATTTTGATATTTTGATATTTTTGTAATCTCAGCAAAAAAACAATCATTGTCATGATAAAAATTTATAACATCTCCCACTTTGTAAGTCTGATGTTTTGGAGAATTTTCACAACCTTCTATTGTTTTTACGCCCTTCTTTATATAATCAAAATATGGGTCCTGACAATAAAAACGATGAATGATATTATTGTGTTCCAACTCATTCGATAATTCTGTATCTATCAAATGTTTGAGTTTTTCATATTTATCTTTTTCTAAAACAACTTTATTTATAGGGAGCCCATATTTTACGGCAAAATCAAAATCCCTTTCATCGTGAGCCGGACACCCAAAAATTGCTCCTGTTCCATAATCTATCAAGATAAAATTTGCTATATAGACTGGTAAATGTTGTTCAGGTAAAAATGGGTTTTTTACATACAATCCTGTGAAAATCCCTTTTTTCTCAGCAGTTTCAAGTTCCTCTTCTGTTGTGGTTCCCCTTTTTATTTCCTCAATAAAATCAGCAATTTCTTTATTTTCTTCGGCTAATTTTTTTGCTAATGGATGATCGGCCGATATACCTAGAAAACTAGCACCAAATAGAGTATCAGGTCTCGTTGTATAAACTTTGATTATACCATCTTCACCGCCATTTTGTGTTTCGTCCCCTACTATCTTAAACTCAACAATCGCCCCTTCACTTTTTCCGATCCAGTTTTCTTGCATTATCTTAACTTTTTCAGGCCATCCATCAAGTTTACCATTTTTCAAATTATCAACTAATTCCTCTGCATAATCAGTAATCTTAATAAACCATTGCTTTAATAATCTTCGCTCTACAATTGCATCACTTCTCCATCCTCGACCATTTATAACTTGTTCATTTGCAAGCACAGTTTGATCCACAGGATCCCAATTAACATAGCTTTCTTTTTGGTAAACAAGACCTTTTTCATACATTTTTATGAAAATCTCTTGTTGAAAACCATAATATTCAGGATCACAAGTAGCAAAAGTTCTTGTTGTATCAAAAGATAGACCGCAAGAAAGCATGTCTTTTAAAATTCTATCCAGATTTTTATACGTCCAATCGCTTGGGTGTGCGTTATTTTTAATTGCAGCATTTTCAGCAGGAAGACCAAAAGCATCGGCACCGGTAGGATGTAAAACATTGAAACCTTTCATTCTTTTATATCTTGCATTAACATCACCTATAACAAAATTCCTAAGGTGGCCGGCATGCATTTCACCGCTTGGGTACAAAAACATAGACAAAGCATAATATTTTTGTTTTGTTGAATTATTATCAAACTGAAAAGTATTATTCTCTTTCCAATACTTTTGCCATTTATCCTCTATTTCCTTGTGCTTATATTCCATATATCCATATATAAATTTGTATTTTATATAGTCAAGAATATACACAAAACATGTCAGTAGTTTTAACAGGGGATAGACCAAGTGGCTCTTTGCATATAGGGCATTATGTTGGTAGTTTGAAAAATAGGGTTGAGATGCAGAATAGTGGCAAATATGATATGTACATCATGTCTGCTGATATACAAGCATTGACTGATAATTATGATAATCCTAAAAAAATACAAGATAATGTTTTTGAGGTAGTGAAAGATAACATCGCTGTCGGTATAGATCCTAAAATATCAACTCTTTTTATACAATCACAAATACAGGAGCTAACAGAATTAACCATATTATATATGAATTTAGTTACTCTTCCAAGATTAGAAAGGAATCCAACTGTTAAAACAGAAATAGCACAAAAGGCAATTTTTAACGAGGGGGTGACTGTCGGTTTTCTGTGTTATCCTGTTAGTCAGGCAGCCGATATTACTTTTTGCAAAGGCGAGTTTGTACCGGTGGGTGATGACCAAGCACCAATGATAGAACAGACAAACGAAATAGTTAGAAAATTTAATAGGTTGTACAAGACCGATATTCTAAAAGAATGCCAAATTATATTATCACAAACACCACGATTAAAAGGATTAGATGGTAGTGCTAAAATGAGCAAATCGTTGGGAAATGCAATTTATTTGAAAGATGACGAAAAAACACTGAGAGAGAAAATCATGTCCGCTTATACCGATCCAAATCATATAAAAATTAGTGATAAAGGACAAGTAGAAGGTAATATGGTGTTTGAATATTTAGCCATTTTCCATCCGGATAAAAAGGAGGTGGAAAACCTGAAAAACCAATATGAGGCTGGAGGATTAGGAGATGTTGCTTTAAAAAATCTATTGTTTGATGTTATTAATACCGAATTAAAACCTATCAGGGAACGGCGAGCAGAAATTAGTATAGATGAAGTTAAAAAAATAACTAAAGAGGGAACAGAAAAAGCAAGAGAAATAGCAAGAAAAACATTAAATGAGGTTAGAAAAGCAGTAGGAATAAATTATTTTGACAATATATAATTTGTTTTTCTTAAAAGATTTTATATAACGTGTTATGTCATTAGTAGAAGTTAAGGTTGGTTTTTTTAGTGTGCTTGTAACTATTGTTTTCGTAATTTTATTATCTTTTTTGATCCCAACAATTAGGTCGGATAAATCCAGAGCATTGGAGATTCTAAAAACTCAAAATAAATATACTGAAGCAAAGATTGTTGGTTTTGATTTGCTTGGATGCGGTAATAAAATTCACTTTTTTCATACTAAATTTGTTGCAAATACAAATGATGGTAAGTTAGTTGAAGGTATTATTTGTCATAATTTTGGTAAAAATTATGAAATTGAAATTAATTAATAATATATGGTTCAATTTATAGACGAAGTATCTATTTATGTAAAAGCTGGCAATGGCGGTAATGGTGCTGTGAGTTTTCGCAGAGCAAAGTATATTCCCAAAGGTGGTCCTGATGGTGGTGACGGTGGAAAAGGTGGAAACATAATCATGAGGTGTGTCAGTAATATAAACACTTTGTATGACTTTAAATATAATAAAGAGTTCATTGCCCAAAATGGAGAAAACGGACACGGCGCAAAAAAACACGGAGCAAACGGTAGCAACTTATATATTAATGTTCCAAAAGGAACACAGGTTTTTAGTGATGAGGATTTATTATTAGATTTTACAGAGGTTGGTAAAGAAGTCATGATTGCAGAAGGTGGCAATGGTGGTTTTGGAAATGATCATTTTAAATCATCCATAAATCAAGCACCAACCCATGCCAATCCTGGAGAACAGGGTGAGGAATCTACACTTTTATTAAAACTTAAAATCTTAAGTGATGTTGGTCTTATAGGTCTCCCTAATGCCGGTAAATCAACATTTTTATCAGTGGCAACCAATGCAAAACCAAAGATTGCCAATTATCCATTTACGACATTAGAACCACAACTTGGAGTTGCAAAAATTGATAATTTTGAGTTCGTTATTGCTGATTTACCAGGTTTAATCGAAGGCGCTAGCAAAGGTAAAGGGTTGGGAGATAGGTTTTTAAAACATACGGAAAGATGCAATGTTTTATTGCATTTGATAGATGTAAATGGAGATGTTCTTGAAAATTATAAACTGATAAGAAATGAACTAAAAAGTTACAACAAGGAACTTGCTAAAAAAGATGAAATTATTGCACTCACAAAAATTGAAACTTTACCAGAAGAGGAAGTTTTGAAAAAACAAAGGCAACTTCAGACAAAATCAAAGTGTCCAGTATTGATTATTTCAAATGTAACAAGAAGTGGTATCAATGATGTGTTGAGAGAACTTAAAAAAGGTGTTTTGAAATATTCTGAATAAATACGATTGTTTGTTATAATAACGTATTCCAGTATTTTTTGTTGGTGGGAATGGATAGTTGATTAATATTTTGTTACAATTAAATTTGATTTTAAATCACGGTACTACTATATATAAGATAGTTGGTATGAGTAGCTCAGTTGGTTAGAGTCCTAGTTTGTGGTACTAGTTGTCGTGAGTTCAAGTCTCATCTCATACCCCATGCCTCCTTGGTGGAATGGTAGACACGATAGACTCAAAATCTATTGCTGCAAGGCATGCCAGTTCAAGTCTGGCAGGAGGTACCAAGTTATTTTTAATAGCGGAGATTTATGGAAAAAATTAAAGAGAAATTAAAGAATATTGATGTGAAGTATGCTACTACTACAGCTTTGTTGCTTGGAATTTTTAGTTTGGAAATTTACCAAACTGCTACCATGATTAGATTTCCGAAACCAAGTGGGAATTTCGTCAGAAAAATAAGACATTTCAAAGGAAAAGGTTATCGTGATGATTTTAGCAAAGAGTTTGAGGACAGAATCAGAGAGCGAGAAATTTTTTTGAATCACTTCGACAAGGAATTTAGAAGACAAGAAGGTGAGTTTGTAAAAAGAAGAAATAATTTTATTGGTAATTTTGCTGAAAGAAGTAGAGAGAACGGTTCGAATATTTTTGTTAATGGATTTTCTTTTTTTGAAAAGATTTCAGTTAGAAAGGGCAATTTTGTTTTATCACTAAAGGTTCCTGATGGATTGGAGAAAAAGGATGTTAAATTGGCGTTATCTGATGATAAAAGAACGCTAAATGTTTTCTTTAAATTTGAGACAGAAGCAAAAACAAAAGGCAGAGAAGTTGCTAAATCTGTTATTTTTGAAAAATCTTATCAATTACCGGAAAATGATGTTACTTTGGAAAAAATAAAGGTTGATGTCGAAGACAATATTCTAACTGTTAAAATTCCAATCAAAAAAGCATATAAAAAAGATAGAACAAAAAATAAGAATGAGTCAGAAAAAGCTAAAAGTAAATAACGTTTTCATTTATTCTAAAC